>CAZSKE010000254.1:0-4023 GCA_964607325.1 uncultured bacterium
GTGGCCGGCACTTTCTGGGGAGCCGTTTTCTTCTACAACTCGGACCCCTTGTCCAATTCCATTTTGCAGAACTGCATGATCAAGGGCGGAAAGGTCGCCATCAACTACGCCTCCCCGACGATCACCCAGTGCGCCATTTTCGGCGGCAAGAGCGGCATCGAAGTGGTGTCCAACGCCAACCCGCAGATCCTCGGAAACCGGATCACCGCCAACGGCGCCGGCATCATCGTGTGGAGCGATACGGCCAGCCCGGTGATTTCCAAGAACGAGATCTACAACAACAACTTCGGTCTCTACATCAAGGACTTCGCCGCCGCCAATGTCACCGAGAACAAGATCTACGGGAACAAACGCTACAACGTCGTCCACTACTCGCAGAAACCCATCGCGATGCCCTACAACGACTTCCGTCAGACCGACGCGGCTTTGATCGGCCAAACGATCTACGACGGCTATGACAACCCGCAATTGGGAAAAGTGGATTTCTCGAACTATGTGGGCCAGCCGGCGGGAGCCGCCATGCCGGCCGCCACCGTCCAGGCCACTCCTGTTCCCCAGAAGGAAGAGCCGAAGCTGGAGAACGAGGAGGAGCTCTGGGGCTACGGCCGTCCTTTCGAGGCCATGCGCATCCAGAACATCGAGAAGAGCCAGAAGAAGGCCAACAAATCGGTCAAGATCCTCGCGGTGGGCGCCACCGCGGTGGTGACCACGATTCTTCTGCTTTTGTAATACCGGTCTCTTGATTCGAAAAGCCCGGGCTTCGGCCCGGGCTTTTTTTTATGGTAAAATTGCCTCGCCACAGACCGGAGGTTATCGTGTCGGAGCCTTCCCCCGGCGATCATCGGCAGTATCCCCGGCTTCGGGTGGTCCTGCCACTCAAGTATCGCCTTCTGGAATCCCCCTCAGGGGAGGCTATGGAACTCGATTTCCATAATTCTCACAATCTGATCTATGACATCAGCCGGGGCGGCTTTTTCCTGTCGACGAGAAACTTTCTTGATCCGGAATCGCTCCTGTCGGTGGAGTTTCCCTTGGAGGCGTTTCGGGCCGTTTTTTCGGGCAAGGCGCGAGTGGTGCGTTGCAACAATTTTAACGAGCCCATCGATGGGCGATACGAATACGGCCTCCGGTTCGAGGGGCTGGATCCCGACAACCAAAATCTCTTGGAAAAGTTCGTCAAGTCCTTGAATCCTTCCGCCTGAAGTTCGCGCCTTTGGTTCCTCCCGCGCGGCGTGTTACAATTCATTACCGCGTGGGCGGGCTTCCATGAAAAAAAGACCCTCAAAACCGACGACCTTGGGACACCTCGCCGAGATATTCGGCGCCCGGGTGTCGGGGGACGACTCGACCCTGATTCGGGGCGTCGCTCCCCTGGATTTAGCGCGCGAAGGGGACCTGACCTTCGTCACCAACGCCAAATACCTCAAGGCGGTTTTCCAAACGAAAGCGTCCGCGGTCCTGATGGAGCGGGCGCCCGAGGGCGCGGGCCACAAACCGTTGTTGCTTCACGCCAACCCTTACGCGTGCTTGGCCCGGCTCATCGCCCATTTTCATCCGGCGCCCGTTCTTCGTCCCGGTGTCCGCCGCGGCGCTTTCGTCGAGAAGGGCGCGAAGGTCCACAAGACCGCTTGCGTCCTGCCGGGGGCGGCCGTGTGCAAAGGCGCTGTCATCGGCGCGCGGACGATCCTGTATTCCGGGGCTTATGTCGGGGATGAATCCACCGTGGGGGAGGATTGCGTTCTGTACCCCAACGCCGTGGTTCGCGAACGATGCCATCTAGGCTCTCGAGTCGTTCTCCAACCCGGATGTGTCATCGGCGGGGACGGATTCGGCTTCGCGAAGGACGGAGACGCCTACTTGAAGATTCCGCAAGTGGGCAACGTCGTCCTGGAAGACGATGTGGAAATCGGCGCGTGCACCACGATCGACCGGGCGGTCCTGGGATGCACGCGAATTGGGAAGGGCTCCAAACTCGACAATCAAATCATGATCGGGCACAACTGCGAGATCGGGGAACACACGGTGATGGCGGCCCAGACCGGGATTTCCGGATCTTCCCGGGTCGGCCGCCATTGCGTGCTCGGGGGCCAGGTGGGACTGGCGGGGCACCTCGTCATCGGGGACAAGGTCACCCTGGCCACGCGCACCGGGGTCATGGAAGACCTGCCGAATCCCGGGGTTTATTGGGGATCCCCCTCGATGCCCATGAAGGAAGAAATGAAAAACGTGGCCGCGTACCGCGACCTGCCGCAACTTGTCAAGCGCCTCCGGCGCGCGGAGCGCGCGCTCTCGAAACTGGACCCCTCCTTCCTTCGCAAGGAAGAGGGGGAGAAGTCCTGATGCGACACCAGCGGACTCTTTCCCGTCCCGTCGTTTTCGAGGGCAAGGGACTTCACACGGGGCGTCAATGCCGATTGACGGTCTCGCCCCTTCCGCCCCACTCGGGCCTGTGTTTTGTCCGCTCCGACCTGGGAGCCGAAATCCCGGTACACCCCGATTCGGTGACCAGCACCCTTCGGGGCACCTCGATGACAGGTCCGGGTGGCGCGGAAATACACACGGTGGAGCACCTGCTCGCGGCGGTGGCCGGCTTGGGTTTGGACAATCTGCGGGTGGAGCTCGACGCCGAGGAAATGCCGATTTTGGATGGAAGCTCCCGGCCTTTCGTGGAGGCGTTCAAGACCGCCGGTGTCGAGGAGCAGGGCCCGGAAATAGACCCCCTGGTGGTGGAGAAGCCTATCGAGATGCGGGACGGTGGCGTCCTGATGCGGGTGGAACCGTCGGATCGTTTGGTCCTGAATGTCGCCATCTCTTTCCCTTTCCCGGGGCTTGAAAACCAGCGCGCCTCCTTCGAGTGGGCCGACGGCGCTTTCGAGCGAGACCTCTCGGGCGCCCGGACTTTTTGTTTCGAGAACGAGATCGACACCCTGCGTTCCCAGGGCTTGATCAAGGGCGGAAGCCTGGAATGCGGCCTTGTGATCGGCCGCAACGGCCTCTTGAACGGCCCGCTTCGGTACGAAAACGAGTGCGCCCGGCACAAAGCGCTGGACCTGTTGGGTGACTTGATGCTTTTGAACCGTCCTTTGTGCGCCAAGGTCACCGTCGAGCGCGCGGGCCACAAGTACCATGTGCGTCTGGCGCGGGAAATTTTGAGACAACACGCGATTACGCGGGGCGGGGTTCCGCTCAAACCGGGAGGTGTCATGCTGGAAAACATCGACATTCAAAAGATATTGCCGCATCGGCCCCCCTTTCTTTTGGTGGACCGAATCCTCGAACTGGAGCCGCTGAAACGCGCGGTCGGGATCAAGAACTTGACCATTAACGAGGGGTATTTCCGGGGGCATTTTCCCGGGCAACCGGTCATGCCGGGCGTTCTTCAACTGGAGGCCCTGGCCCAAGTGGGAGGCGTGGCCTTCCTCAGCGGTCAAAAAGAAGGAGGCATCGTCTTGTTCGCGGCCGCGGACAACGTGCGTTTCCGGAAGCCCGTTCTGCCGGGTGACCAGTTGAGGCTGGAAGTGGACCTGGTCCAAGTGCGCGGCCGTCTCATCAAGGCCCATGGGAAGGCCCTCGTGGAAGGCAAGGTGGTTTGTGAGGCGGATATCACTTGCATGCGGACTGACGCTCCGGCCGACACCGGGTCCGTTCCGAAGGAGGGGTAAGGTGTCGACGCGACCTGCCATGATTCATCCGACGGCCATCGTGCACCCGGACGCGCGCTTGGGGGCGGGGGTCCAGGTCGGGCCCTTCACCATCATCGACGCCAACGTGACGGTGGGAGACGATACCGTGATCGGCGCCCGGGTCACCTTGACCGGGCACACGACCTTGGGGAAGCGAAACCGAGTTTTCACAGGCGCGGTGCTGGGAAGCGAGCCGCAGGACGTTAAATACGCGAACGAGATGAGTTGCCTGGAAATCGGCGACGACAACATGATCCGGGAATACGCCACCTTGAATCCCGGGGTCGGCGAGGGCACGAAAACCGTCGTGGGAAACAACAACTGGATCATGATGTATGTT
>CAZSKE010000254.1:4033-4285 GCA_964607325.1 uncultured bacterium
CACTGCAAGATGGCGAATGTGGTGTCGTTGGCGGGGCACGTCCGGGTGGACGATTACGCCGTGATCGGGGGGACGACCCCGATTCACCAATACGTTCGCGTCGGCAAATACTCGATGATCGGCGGCGGTTTGAGGGTCCCCCAGGACGTGGTGCCGTACGTCATGACGGGAGGCCAACCCCTGGAAACCCATGGGCTCAACCTGGTGGGTTTGGAACGCAACGGGTTTACGCCGGAGCGCATCAAGATACTG
>CAZSKE010000255.1:0-4258 GCA_964607325.1 uncultured bacterium
TTACAACCCGTCCAGCCTATCGGTCCCGCTCAAGGTGGGTTTTCCGACGGTCTCACGCGGCCAACAACCCAGTGGTGTATAAAGACCCAACTGGTTTAATGGGTGAGCGATACATCGTTTGTGCTATTGCAGCCCAATTTTTAGTGCGCCCAGAAGCATGGCGCAGGTACCCTAGTTCAACACCGGGCAGTTCAGATGATTTTATGAGGCATTGTTGGGCTTCGTGTGTTTTATCGAAAATGTTTGGAATTGATTGCTCGTTTGCGGCGGGATGGGCGAATGAATGGCAGGGTGTTTATGATCCGCAGGATGTTGCGGCGAATTATGCGGGTCTGATGAGCACTTTCAGCCTTGATTGCACAAAGGCCTGTGAAAAAAGAAAAAAGTGTAAGTGATATGTCCCGAAACAAAAAAGCACTGCTCTTAGTCATAACAATAGGCATTGTTTTTCCGCTCGCAAGAATGGTGGCTGTTTACTGCCTTTATTTAAACAATGGGTTGTGCGAGCCGCGCGTTTTATCAACGGTCAAAGAGAGTTTGGACTCGATTAAAAGGACTGGGTATTCAGATGTAAAAGCCAAAGGTGTTTATGCGGGCGAAAACGAATACAATCAAATCAGGAAGCTCGCCGAAAATGAATATACGGCCCAAATAACCGATTGGGATTTTGGCGGCGAGGCCTATGTTAGCCTTGATTTCAAGAACGGTGGGAAATACCACTTGTTGGTGGTTCCGGCCAGTTATTGGAGCATGAAATTTAAAGTTTTTTTATTTCGGAATGCTGAAAAGTCGGAGGAACAAAGCAGTTCGCGCTAGTTTCTCAGATTGACTTATCCTTCTCTGTTTTTCCCCATGAACGCTTCCAGGATATCTGTTACGCACCAAATTGATACCGTAATTCTTTACCGAATTGGAATGTTGGCATGGCGGAAAATCAAACCACTTGAGAAAGCGATCTTGATTTTGCTTGGCTAATCGCACTCAACGCGTTTGATTTCGCGTTAGGGGCTTCAAAATGGACGCAAAGCGCTAATGCGTGCATTTGTGCGCCTATGCGTTTCTGGGAGTGTTGCAACCTATACGCAGCAATACGTTCGAATAGGCGCGTAAAGAGCGAAATCAAGATAATCGCGTTATTAAGGCTTTTAATTGCGTTTGTGGTTTTATGCAGCACCGTTGCGCGAAAGCATGCGAAATCAAACGCGTTTGAATGGCGTATTCATGCGTAATGCGCGTAATCAAATGCGGTTTTTGAATGGGGTTTAGCGCACTTGCGCGTTAGTTCGCAGGGTGCATAGCGGCCCTTGCGCAGCATTGCGCTTGCATGGGTATGCTTTGGCGCGAAAGCACTAATGCAGCATTTATAAGCCTTTTAAACGCGTTTGTGCTGCGGTGCAAGCTTGCATTGCGCGCCATGCATGCGAAATCAAACGCGGTTCGCAGCGTATTCAAGCGCAACCAGCATTCAAGTAGATGCATCCCTGCAATTCGGACTGCCTTACGCACGCTAATCGCACGACCTCAGGGTGCGTTGCTACCCCTGCGCAGCATCACGCTTGCGCGGGTGCGCATTAGCGCGAAATCCATATTGCGCATTTATATGGCTTTTAATCGCGTTTGTGCTGCGGTGCAGGTATGCATTACGCAGTATGCGTGCGAAATCAAACTCGCTTGAATAGCGTATTCAAGCGATGCGCGCTTAATCAGATAAGCAGAATTGAGCGTTTGATTACGCATAGCGCGATTCATGCGCAACGCAGCGCGTTTGATTAGTGATGCATGCGCGTTTGAAAAGCGGTGCGCGTGCGTTTGATTGCGGTCGAGCGTTTGATTAGCGCGGTAGAAATGCAAAATAACCGACCGCGCGCGGTTGCGCGTTTATTCCAAGAGGGTATCAAGTGGGAAAATTGTCTTTTTAACCCAATTACCTTGACGGGAATTAATTGGGAAAGTAGATTTTCAAAGAAGTAAAAAATCAGTACGAGGAATTTGATGGACGCGGCAACGCAGGCGGACATAAACGAGGAGCCGATTGATTGGCTGCGAGTAATCGGCGCCGTCGCATTGGGCTTTTGCGTTCTCGCTGTATATGCGCGCTTATTCGCCCGTGCTCAAACTGTCCAGCCCCACAAGCCCCAACCGGACCAGGAAGAAGAACCCCCGATTGACATAGACCCGATTAGGGAACCTGTGGTTGATCCGGCGGGGCAATGCCCGCGCCATTCAGAAGCCCCTAAATCAACCGTTCTTGCGGTTGCTGAACCTATAGCCGCAGAAATCAAGGAAACCAAAACGCCCTTTGAGCATTCCGAAGATTTTAGGGCGCTGCGATTCAATGGGGCGCTGTACCGCTTAACAGGCACACAGGCGCGAGTTGTGGAAAGATTGTTTGAGGCGCACCAAAGCGGCTTGCCTGAAATTCATCAAAGTAAATTGTTGGAAGACCTGGGCGTATATAGCAAGCGGCTGCGTGATGTATTCAAGGCTGATTTGGATGTTTATAGGGCGTTGATTGGTAAGGGAAAAAGAAAAGGCACGTTCTTTTTGAACGTTTGATTTATTCCCACTAGATTCCCAGATACCTACCCACTTACTTCCCACCGCACCCATGTAATCTTTCACACGTAAGCCGGGCTTTGGCTCCCTTTGTAGCCACTCCCGGCTGTTGAAAGAAACGGGGGTTTAAGGTGGATTTCTCATTCCGGTTGGAAACCCAAGATTGCCTGTCTTGGCTCCCGGCACAAAAACCGGGTTCCTTCCGGTTATTCATTCTCGATCCCCCATACAACGTTGGCTTTCGGTATGGAAAATACCGGGACACCAAGCCGGATGCCGTTTATCTGCATGAGCAAATGCTGGTTTTGGCCCACTGCGCCGAATCGCTCCAAGAGGGCGGCTCGATTTTCTACCTGAATTACCCCGAGTTTGCGGCCGAGGTGTGGGGTCGGGTGGATTTCCTGAAAAAGGTTGATCTGCTCCCCTGGGTGTACCACACGCATTTAGGCGGCAGGCCGCTTAGGCGCTCAAGCCGGTCTTGGCTCTGGTTTTCAAAAGGTGATCCCTTGGTTAACCCCGAAGCGTTCAAAGCGGAGTACAGAAACCCAAAGGATCACCGCGTCCGTGAGCGGTTAGCACGGGGCGAAAGACCGGGTGCCCTGGATTGGTTTGGGGATGAACAGGTGAAGAATACCAGCCGTGAAAAAAGGGAGCACCCCTGCCAGGTGCCGGAACACATGGTCGAGAAATTCATCCTGGGGGCCTCAAACCCGGGCGATCTGGTGGGGGATTGCTACACCGGTTCGGGCACCACGGCCCTATGCGCCTTGCGGCACGGGCGGCGGTTCGCCGGGTGTGAGATGGATCCGGTCTATATCCGCGTCGCTGAAAAAGTCATCGAAGCCTAATTCCCAATGATCAGCCCGGTTGGGATGGGCGAAGATACCGTAAAAGTTGAGATCAGGCGGGTGATCTGATCACATTTCCGAAAGCCCCGGTGGTGTTTGGCGGTTTCACCCGGGGGCGAAGGGAAAGGAGGAACGACGAATGAACGGCCCGGAAGCACAATTCCAAGGCTATTTGAAGGACCTTGAGGTGCGAAACTACAGCCCCCTGACCGTCCTGAAGTACGGCCATTGCCTCAAGACCTTCCTGGCTCACCTAGCTAATCACCGCATCAAGGATTTGAGGAAGGTGGGAAGGGAGGAATTGAGGCGCTTCGTGGATGAGGTTGGCCTGGGGGCGCATTATTCCCCCGGCTATGTGGTCGCCCATATCCAGGCAGTGAAGGGGTTGTTCAAGTACCTCAAGAACACCGGGTTTGTGTTCTTCGATTTCTCGACCTGCTTGAGGGTACCCAGGGTTCCCCGGCCCCTCCCCAAGGACCCCCTGACCGGTGAGGAAGTCCGCAAGATGCTGGAAGCCCCGGACATGAGGACCGGGTTGGGGTTGAGGGACCGGGCCATCCTTGAGACCTTTTATTCCACCGGAATCAGGTTGCAGGAAATGACCCGCCTGGGTGTGGATGACCTGGACCTAGAGGGTGGTTTCCTGAATGTCTTGGAAGGCAAGGGGCAAAAGGACCGGACGGTCCCTTTGGGGGTCCATGCCTGCGACTTCCTCAAGACATACCTCGGGGCCGTCCGGCCCTTGTTGTTGGCGAAAGCCAAGGGGGTGGAAGGAACGGGCCGGGTGTGGATCAGCAGGCGCGGGAAGCCCATGGGGAAGGTGGACATCGGGCGGATGGTCAAGGGGTATGGGG
>CAZSKE010000256.1:0-1853 GCA_964607325.1 uncultured bacterium
GGATTCGAGCCCGTTTTCATGCAGGTAGGTGACCGTCAGGACAGGCAAGTAAACCGCCAAAAGGATGCTGGCGGCCATCTGAAAAATGGCGCGGAAGACCGTGAATAACAGCCCGAGAACCGGGATCATCTCGAGGACGCCCAGAATCATTCCCACCATCATCATGGCCAATCCGGTTCCCAAGGAATAAAGGAGGTACAACCACAACCAACGCCACCCCCGGGAACGGAAGGAGTCCCACGCGCGTCGGAATGATTCCATCACCCCTCGACCCGCCGTCAGGTGAGCCAATCCAAGGTAGAGATAAGCTCCCGCCACGATGGCCACCGGCAGGAGGATCAGGAGAAACCCGATGCCCGCGAGCGTGGCCATCGCGATGGTTGCCGCGCTCGCGCCTTTGAGGGCCGGGATCGCCAAAGCCACCGCCGCCCCCAAGACGCCCATCGGAACGATCATCACTCCCGCCAACACGGTCTGATAACCCAGTATGGGGCCGAAAAAACGGGCCATATCGCCCACGAAATCCCGAAAGGAAAAACGCGTGGCGCCCCGGACATACCGCCAAACCGTGCCCATCATCCCGCCTTGGATCAGGACCCCCAGGATCATGAACCACAGGATGGCGATGACGGCCAAGAGGATGAAGTAAGTGAGATAACCGGGCGTGAGGAACTGCGACCAATAATCGGCTGAAATCCCGGAGAGGTTGAAACCGGGAAAATCCCGGAACACCCGGGTGAGCACGGGCCCCAGTATCAGGAAAGCCATGGCGACGAAAACCATCACTGTCAAAAGAACATAACCGGCCTGAACCACGAAAAGAGGCCATGCTTTCAAGCTTCGATCCCAAGCGATCTTGAAGTTCATCAAGAACTCGGGCGCGGACGGCTCGGGCGTCACGGGGTTCCCAGCCTCCTCCCCCTCCAGCCGCGCCTCACCGGGGGGCGGCGGCTCCGGCGTTTCAGGCCTTGAACGCGGGGTCCGGGGGGCGCGGGGGCTCATCGGTAATTCACGAACTGGAGAGCCACCTTGAACTCCCGTCCCCGCAACATCTGGATCACGGATTGCAACTCATCCCTCGACTTGCCCGAAACCCGGACCTTGTCCTCGTGGATGGACACCTGAACCTTCCGCTTGGAATCCTTGACGAGACGAACGATCTCTTTGCAGGTTTCCATCGGGATACCACAGACCAGCTTGGCGATCTGGCGGGCCTTGCCGCCGGAGACGGTCTCGGCCTTTTGCAGGTCCAGCGCCTTGAGGGGTAAGCCGCGCTTGATGAGCTTGGTTTGGAGGATATCCAACACGGACACGAGTTTTCCCTCGTCATCCGAATACAGCTCGATTTCCTTCTTGGTCTTGTCGAGGGTGATCCGGCTCACGCTACCCTTGAAGTCGTAGCGTTGGAGGATTTCCTTCATGGCCTGGTTGACGGCGTTGTCGGTTTCCTGCAGGTCGATTTCGGAAACAACGTCGAATGAGCTCGCGTCCGCCACGCCGTTCCTCCAGGAAAAGGAAATGAGGAGTTGACCCTTCGACGCGCTTTGTTCACTCAGGGCTTACGGGAATCAGGAGCGAGGAGCTCACAAACGCGAAGAATCGGCCTTTCACTTGCTCGCCACTCCCGCCTTCCAACCGCCTTCACGGACAGCGGACAGCCGACGGCCGGCTTTCAGGGCTTGGCCGGACGATATCCGGCGGGCAACAGCAGGTCGACAACCTTGCCGTGGGGCCCCAAGGATCCCAAGGGTCGGCCGTTGAGGGTGGCCTCCACTCCCGCCGCGTTCCCGATTTTCACCTTGAAGCCCTGGGCCGCCCGATAATCCTTGACCATGCCCGGTTCGAGCGTGATG
>CAZSKE010000256.1:1863-2967 GCA_964607325.1 uncultured bacterium
AGCCTCGCCGTCCATCACCACCCTCACCCAAGAAGCCTCGATCCCCTTGAGTTGCAAGTGGTGATAACCGTCCTCCATGGGCGCCGAGGAGGCGCCGGGAGGCGCGAGCGCGGGAAGAGGGGCGACCGCGGGAACACGGGTGGGGGTTGAAACGAGGACCACGGGACGCGCGGGAGGGCGCGTGGGAGCCGGAGGGGGCGCCACGGCCTTCCGGGCCGGGGGCCGAACCGCGACGACCGTGGGCGTTTCGACAGGCGCCGACGCGGTGGGTTCTTCCGGCGGGGGGTGGGAACCCCGCTTGAACAGGGCGCGTCCCGCGAGGAAAAGAAGAAGGGCCACCAGAACCGCCCCGCCGATCTTCACGGCCATGACTCCCCAAAGCTTACGCGGCGAGGGCTGGCGCCGCGAGTAAAGCATGCGGGCCACCGCGCGCGCCTCGTCCCCGTCGGAGGCCTCATCGAACTCAAGCGCCAGTTCCTGGGAGGGCGGCGTCAAGGCCGAAAGATCGTCCTTCTTTTTGCGTTTTAAGATCGGCCAGTTGGTCTCCGGGATCTCGGGACTGTGCATCGGCTCGATCGACATGGGCTGAGGCGACACTTGCGCGTTGAAACGCTGGGTCGCCTCGGCCGTGTCCATTTTGACGATCTTGGCGTAAGCCCGAATGAACCCGCGCGTGAAAGCGGGGGAAGGAAACGCGTTCCAATCCTCCGCCTCGATGGCCTCCAGGTATAGGCGGCTGATCTTGGTCTTCTGAGAAATGGTGTCCAGAGATATCTTGGCGGCTTCTCGGGCTTGTTGGAGGTCGGAGCCGATACCCATTTAGAAGATTTCCCCCTCGACCACGCTCACGCCGGAAGGCGGAGTGAACTTGAAATCCGAATCAGGAAGCCCTTGGTTGAACGAGGGATTCAGGAACTGGGCCGTGCTGGTCATGGTGGAGGACTGGATCTCGACCTTCTCGGGCCACCACTCGGCCTTGCGGATGGTCACCTTCATGCGCTTGAATTGCGCCTCCCCGTCGTCGGGCACGAACAACAGGACCACTTTATCGGAGGAGTCCTTGATGATGGACGCGAACTGCCCCGCCAGCGCGGGCACGGTCCG
>CAZSKE010000256.1:2977-4227 GCA_964607325.1 uncultured bacterium
AACGCGGCTGGAGTCCGCGTAAGTCTTCAGCGCCTTCCCCACGCCCAAGTAGGCCGGTTGGCCTTTCCCGGCGGATTGCTTGTAGACCATGTTCTGCGCGGGCTGGTACATCTGCAAGTTGGAGCCATGGATGTAAAGGAACTGCTCGGTGGGACTAGTGTAATGGGTGAACACCCGGTCGGGGGACTTGATCTTGACCACGCCCCGCACGGTCTGCTTCTGTCCCGAGTAGGAGTCCTGGACCGTCATTTTCAGGTCCATTTGGACATCCTGGGCCGAGGACTGCGCTTCCTCGACCTTGCTCAGAATCTCCCGCACCGCCGTCGAGGCGCTGGAGGCGAATTCCTTGACCACGGTCGGGGTCGCCACGGCTTTTTTCCCCGTCTTGGAATCCCCCGTAACGGTTCCCGCGAAAACAGGCAAAGTCAGGACCGCCATCAGGGCGGCCACCCCCCAACGTAAGTTACGCATCGTCCCCTCCTCGAGAATCTGGCACGGACGCCTGGTACGCCTGGGCGTCTTCCATACTTTTGACGTGCACATCCCGGGGTTTGTTCATCACGGCGGGGCCCACCAGGCCCCGGCGTTCCATTTCGTCCAACAATCGGGCGGCCCGGCTATACCCCACCTTGAGGCGTCTTTGGAGATGCGAAGTCGAGGCTTGTTGGGTCTGGATCACGATTTCCAGGGCTTCCTCGAAGAGCTCGTCCTCGTAAGCCTCGGCGTCCCTACGGTCGCTTTGGGACAATTCCTCGAGATCCGCGGCGTAATCCGGGGCCCCCTGGTCCTTCCAGAAGCCCGTCAACCGCTCAACATCCTCCAAACTAACATAGCACCCCTGGAGCCGCAAGGGTTTGGGGGCCCCCGAAGGCAGGTACAGCATGTCGCCCCGCCCCAACAGGGCCTCCGCGCCGTTCATATCGAGCACGGTGCGGGAATCCACTTTGGAGAAAACCTGGAAGGCGATGCGGGAGGGAAAATTGGCCTTGATGATGCCCGTGAGGACCTCCACGCTGGGTCGTTGGGTGGCCAACACCAGATGGATCCCCACCGCGCGCGCCATCTGCGCCAATCGCGCGATGGAATCCTCCACCTGGTCCCGGGCCGTCATCATGAGGTCCGCCAACTCGTCCACCAGAACCACGATGTAGTACATGGGCACCACCGACTTGTCGCCCGCCTCCCTTTTCTTGGCGACCCGGTCGTTGTACGAGTCGATATCCCGAACGCCGAAATGCGCCAGGGAGTGG
>CAZSKE010000257.1:0-3808 GCA_964607325.1 uncultured bacterium
CATAGACATCAAAATTAGCAGATACTTCTTCTGGTTTAATAGTAATGAAGTTTCTACCTTCTTCTCCAGTAATTTTAACTACTTGTTCTTCAGTTATATATTGAGCATTTAGTTCTAGGAAGTGGTCGCCAATCTTGTTTAGCAGCTGGGAAGCAAACAAACTCAAAAGAAGTTGCATATTAGCATCTATATTTTGAGAAATAATTCTTGCACCACCAGCAGTTTTATTAACCCCACCACCATCACCTACACCAGATGAATAAAGTGAAGACATAGAAGCTGCTTTTTCAAAAGTATCTCCAAGATGACTTCTCATAGCCAACATAGTGTTAGTTGAATCTAAAGAAGAAACCTGTTTAATCTGATTTACATCACCAGCAATTCTAATAATTCCATCTGGTCTATTAACAAATTGATAGTCTGGGGTTTGAGAACCATCAGCACCCACAATCCACATTGGGTTGGCGGATTTTCTGTTGTTGGTAAGGTATTGGTTAAGAACAGAGCTAGAAGCAATGGATAGGTCGGCTAGAGGTTGAACAATACCCATAGAGAACCATTTATAATCTTCTGGGAATGGTGTCCACGAAATCAAAGAATAGTGTCCATGCCAGTAAGGATTAGTAGTATCTTCATTTAATATCCTGTCATACTGGTCATCTTCTAGAATATAGTAGATATTATTTTCTTTAGTCTGCATCTTAATCATCTTGACATACTGCCCATTCATAGATTCATCATCATCACTACCACCTGTTTCGTCATTTCTACTACCCTCATCTTGAAAATCATCACCATAATCTACTTTGCTTGAAAATAATTTATCTTTTTTAATCTTTTCTAGTACATCTACCTTCCAAGTAGGTTTAGTTTCATTATCCCGAAGCATTTCCCCATAGGTCATACAAACTCTTTGAAGAATATAAGGTTGGTTATCAATATCTGGTTCATTTAAGTTAGGTACAAAAACATCTTCAAATCTAACATTCTTAACATCAGCCCGATTCACAATATCACGATAAACTTTCTCTATTTGTCCTTCAAGTCCTTCCTCACTTATTCTTACTTTAATTGCTGGTTCATACTTCCAACCAGTTTCCATATAACATCTACCTTTTATAAGTCCACCCCACATAGCCCGATAAAAAACTAAAGTCTTATTTATTTCCCTAAGTTCCCATTCCAATAGTTTCATATTGGCATTTCTACTTTGTAGAGCTTCTTCAGAAGTTGGATTTAAGTCTATCTTCATCCTTTCAGGGTTTAACCTAGACATTATATTTCTCACTAATGAGAAAATTAAAGGGTCAGTTAATTGATAATCCCAGGGATAAGATTCGTCAAATTGCATAGCACTTCTATACATTTGATAGAATGCGTCTGCGTTATCAAAATATTCTGAATGGCTAGTCTTGAGTGAGGTAATTCTGTTACGAATTACAGACACTAACCCTTTTTCCTTTTTTTTATTATCCATAACTTTATCTTACCACCCAACTCTATTTAGAGGGTATTTTTTTGTTAATAGGTGGGTACTTATTTCTTACTTGTTCATAAACCTTCTTTTTTAATTCTTCGTTTAGATGATTTCTGCTCTGGGTTCTTTGTCTATAATATATAAAAGCACAAGATTTTTTAAAAACTGCACCTTGATAAAGCATTTCTAAAAAGAAAGCCCAATCTTCAAACAATGGAAGACTACTATCAAAACCACCAACTTTGTCATACCATTCTCTTTTAAACATTGAAGGCATAATAACTTCATTTCTTTTATACATTTCTTCTAATTTAATATGGTTTGGAGCTTCATGCCAAACATTATTCATGCCAGAATTACCCCAACCAGCCCAAAGAACACAATTTGGATAAACGACATCAGCATCAGTATGAGCCATTTGCATTAAAAAATTTAAAGGCATAACATCATCACCATCAAAAAAAACAATATAATCACCAGTAGAAATTTTAAATCCCATATCTCTAGCAGCAGCAACTCCTTTATTCTTATCGCAAAAAATAGTTGTAACTCCAGTGTAAGCCTTTGCTTGTTCTACACAACCATCATGAACCAAAATTATTTCATAAGGTTTATAAATTTGCTGTGTAATAGAATCAATACATTCATCTAAATATTTTTCTAAGTTGTAACAAGTAACAATAACACTAATTTTTTTCATTTTTTATAGCATAAATAATAACTTCAGGAACATTCCATGTCCATCTTCTTTCAACTTTCCCTGTACATCCAGCCTTTTTTATGGCATCTTCGTACCAATAATATGGATAATGATTAATGTGAGTATGTGGCGATTCTTTATCGTTTGCCATGATTCGGCACATCCAGTCTTCTATTGTATCTATTCCTAGCGGTATTTTTCTAAACTTAGACTTATCTAAAATACATTCCCAGAGTTTCATAAAATCTGGCAATATTATTGTTAATTTACCACCAGGTTTTAGTATTCTTACCCATTCGTTTAAAACAGCTCCAATTTCATTATAGAAAAAATGTTCTATCAGGTGAGAAGCAAAAACCTCATCCATTGAGTTTGACTTAATCATTGATAAATTGTTGGCATTACAAACCAAATCTACATTTGGTAGTGGTAATATGTCTTGCCATATCCAAGTTTTGTGGTCAGTCTGTGGATTACTCCAAATCCCTAATTCTATTTTAGTTTTTTCCATAATATAAAACAGTTGTATCTGTATTTGGGAAATAATAACTTTTAGTAGCCTTTTTTATTTTTTCATATCTATCAGCCGAGTCTTTTGTTAAAGCTAAAATAATATGGTTTGAAACACGCTTCATCTCTTTAAAATATTTTTCTTCATCACCAAAGTGGTGAAATACCCTAAGAGCAACAAAAACATCATAATGTTTATCTTTTAATATTGTCCAAGGAAGTTTTGTTAAATCATAATTGTAGGTTGGTTTATAAGTTAATCTCCAATTCCATTCAGGTAAATTATAATCAATAGACTCACTTATATCTGTTAAAAATATATCCATTGAACCGACTTCAACTACTGTTTTTGGATTAATTTCTTTTAATAAATCTACTGCTTTTTTATGATAATCCCACCTATCAGTAGCTTTTGGTTGTCCAGGCTTATTTTCGTTATGCCCCCAATGCTCTGGATTAAATTCTTTTAAATAATTTACTCTTTTTAAAAACTTTTCTTTGGTTAAATACTCCATAGTCGTTTATCTCCATAATCAATAAGGACAATTCTATCTTCATAAACACCCCAATGTTTAGATTTATTCCCACCAAAACTATAATCACCCAATACAGTAATCCATTCGGGAACGTTTTCTGGTGGTTCATCCAATACTCTTACTTTTTTTTGAACTAAAAAACGTGAATCTGAAGATAACGAAACACAAGGGGCTAACCATTTTCCTTTTTCTGTGTCTTTTAGATGTTCCCAGTTCTCATATTCTATTAGGTTATGGTCATCTTTTAGATTTTTAAGAAACTTAATCACAAGAGTTTCATCATCAACGTGGTTATAAGTAATTCGTCTAAAACCTTCTCCAAGGTAATCTCCAAGTTTATTTAACTCCATATTTTTTATTGTAACAACTTCTATCTTTGGCAATCTTTGCCAAGGTTTGCTTATCTTTATACTTTTGTGATTTGCCACCAAAGTGATAAACAAAAGCCTTTCTTTCTTTGACAATAGCTGGTTTACGATTTTTTTCTGCTTCTAATTTAATTCTATTCTCATAATCAGTATCTCCAAACCAAATATCAAAATCAGTATCAAATATCCCAACCTCTTTAAGACACTCCTTACTTAG
>CAZSKE010000257.1:3818-4206 GCA_964607325.1 uncultured bacterium
AAATCCAGGCATCCAATCAAAATGAATCGGTGCAGGTACTTCTTCACAAAATGGCTTATATTCTAGGTTAATTTCAGGACAGTTAAATTCTCTACCAACAGTTTGGGGAACAACACAATAAGCATGAGATTGTTCCATAACATAATTAAGCCTTTTAATTAAGTCCATTGGCATAACCAAATCATCATTTATTATCAAGACATCTGATTCCCCAGCAACTTCTAAACCAATATTCCAAGCCTTATATATCTGAACCTGTTCACAAACTACCTTTATAGGAATTAAGTTGTAGTTGTATCTTCTGGCAATAGCCAATCCAGTTTTTTCTGGTGAAGTATCTACTACAATTATCTCCTCTGGTAACTCTAGTTGAGTTTGGAGCATAATT
>CAZSKE010000258.1:0-2480 GCA_964607325.1 uncultured bacterium
CGGCGTATCGGACCCTTCTCGAGAGCCTGATTCGACGCTCGGAGCGGAAGGCGCGAACAACGCCCGCGCTCGTGGCCAGTCTCCAGATACTATCGGGAACGGGCGCGTTCGCATTTTTCACGATGATGTCCTCCAGCGCGGCCATGGGTCTGGTCGCGGGAATCCTTGGAATGATGTTTCCCCTCATACGGTTGAATGACGAGGCTTGCGGCCGGGAACGACGACTCCTCCGGGAATTGCCGGACGCGCTCGAGAAATTCTCGCTTTGCGTGGAAGCCGGCCTCACCCTGGATCAGGCCTGGTCTCATTACCTACGGCAGACACGATCGGGGCCTCTCGCGGATGAAATCACGCGTCTGGTGGGTCAAATCCGGGCGGGATCGCCGCGACGGGAGGCCTTGTCCGCGCTTTCGGAACGGTTGAACCTGACCGACATCGCGCTTTTCGCCTCAAGCGTCACCCACGCGGAACGCGCCGGAACGGGGATGTCCGCCACTTTGCGTCGTTTGTCGGTCAGCTTGCGCGACAAGCAAACCCAGCGCGCCGAGAAAGCGGTCCAGGAACTCCCGGTCAAGCTTCTCTTGCCACTCCTTCTTTGCGTGATGCCGGTGACCTTGCTAGTGGTGTTCGCGCCGGTTCTCCTGAGGCTATTGGACGCGAGATGATCCTGAACGACCGACCCGAAACGGTTCGGTGGAACCTCGCGTTCCTCCCTCGCGAGGAGTGGACGGGAAGGTGGGACCGTCCCAGGGGGACGAGGCCATTCCACGCTTGCGCCGGCAAAAGCAAAAACGCTCTCAAAAGCCTTGATACGCAGGGCGCTCGGGCGTCCCGGCGTGGAAACGACATCCAGGGGCGCTTCATCCTCGCGGATTCCTTCTGGACGAGGTTTCTGGGATTGATGTTTCGGAGCTCTTGGAAAGGGAATGACGACGGTATCCTCTTCCCGGACTGCGCCTCGGTGCATACTTGTTTCACTTATCTGCGGCCCGACATCGTTTTCATCGATCGCGAGGGATATGTTCTTCGGGTCGTCGCAAAAGCGAGCCCTTGGGGTTTGTTCCTCGGCCCGCGGGGAACCAGGCGGGTCCTCGAGGTCCCAGGTGGCTTCGCGAGGCGGACCGGCATGAGGCCTGGCGCGAGCGTCCAGTTTCAATGACGAATGAAATCTCAGGAATCCCACGAACCCAGGCGGTCGCGAAGACGTTAAATCAAGGGGATAAGGGTGTAGGCGTTTTCTTGAAGGCGGAGGGAAGGATTGCCGTTACAATAAGCGCACTTTCAGCGATTCTTCCACCCCCAACCCGGAGAGAACCATGGACTTCAAATACCTGAAAAACGCGGATCCGGAAGTCTACGCCGCGAACATGAGCGAGATCAGGCGCCAGAACGACAAGCTGGAACTCATCGCCTCGGAAAATTTCGTCAGCCTTGCCGTGATGGCGGCCCAGGGCGGGGCCATGACCAACAAGTACGCCGAGGGATATCCCGGCAACCGGTATTACGGGGGATGCGAATGGGTGGATGTGGTGGAAAACCTCGCCCGCGAAAGGGCCGCCAAGCTGTTTTTCAACGCGGAGTACGTGAATGTCCAGCCGCACTCCGGAAGCCAAGCCAACATGGCCATTTACTTCACCTTCATCAAACCCGGAGACACCGTGCTGGGCCTCGACTTATCGCACGGCGGGCACCTGACCCACGGCTCCAAGGTGAACTTCTCGGGCAGGATGTACAACTTTTTCGCCTATCAGGTCCGGAAAGAGGACGGAAGAGTGGACATCGACCAGGCCCGGGACTTGGCTCGGAAAAACAAACCGAAGCTTATTTCCATCGGCGCCTCGGCGTACGCCCGCGATTGGGATTACATGGCCTTCCGTGAGATCGCCGACGAGGTGGGGGCTTTTCTGTGGGCCGACATCGCCCACACGGCCGGCCTGATCGCGGCCGGGGAACTCAACAACCCCATGGATTATTGCCACGTGGTGACCACGACCACGCATAAGACCTTGAGGGGGCCGAGGGGCGGCATGATCTTGATGGGCAAGAACTTCGACAACCCCTTCGGGATCACAGCGCCGAAAAGCGGACGGACCCGAAAAATGGGGGAGTTGCTCGATTCGCAGATCATACCCGGAATTCAGGGCGGACCGCTCATGCACGTGATCGGGGCCAAAGCGGTGGCGTTTGGAGAGGCTTTGAAGCCCGATTTCAAGATGTACGCGCGCCAGATCAAGGCCAACGCCAAGGCGCTCGCGGACGCCTTGCTGGGTTACGGCTTCAACCTGGTTTCGGGGGGGACCGACAACCATCTCATGCTGGTCGACCTGCGTAACAAGGGCGTCAACGGTAAAAGCGCCCAATGGGCTTTGGACCAAGCCAATATCACCACGAACAAAAACACCGTGCCTTACGACACCGAGTCGCCGCTCCTGACCAGCGGTCTGAGGCTTGGGTCACCGGCCCTCACCACGCGTGGTTTC
>CAZSKE010000258.1:2490-3251 GCA_964607325.1 uncultured bacterium
GAGGAATATCAGGCGGAGAAGCTGCAGGGCAAGGAAGCCGAGTTCAAGATGATCGGCAAGTGGATCAACGATATTGTGTCGGCTCCCTCCGACGAGACGGTCGCCAAGCGGGTTCGGGCGGAAATCGCGGAACTCACCAAGAGGTATCCGCTATATCCGGAAATCCTCGGCTCATAACCCAAGCCGCGAAACGAATGGCGCCACGACGTAACCCGTGAAATCGCGCTACGACCTTCATGGCGAACGAAGGCGGGATGGGACGCGAAAACGGTCCTAATAAGAAAAGCCGCCCCTAGGGGCGGCTTTTTGTTTAGGGGTGGTTACTGACCGACGGGAGTGGGGACTTCCGCCACGGGGATGTAGGCGGCCCAGGAAGGGGCCGATCCGCCTAGCGGGCTCAGCTTCTTACGGTCGGTGCCGTTGGCGTTCATCATGTACACCTCGACCCCCATTTCCTCGCTGGTGGCGCAGAAGACGATTTTCTTGTCCTTCTGGGCGAAACGAGGATAGAGGCTGGTGTTGTCGGTCGTCAGGTTAGCGGCGCTGGTTCCATCGGAAGCCATGGTGTAGATCTGGCTTATGTTTTCCCTGAAAAGAACGCACAAAATGCGTTGCCCGTCCTCGCTGTAAGAGGGCGCGCCCACGTTCCAATCCGTGTAATTCGTGATCTTGACGATGGAATGGTTGTTCAGGTTGTATTTGTAGAGATTGTAAACGGGATCCTGTCCTTTTTGTTTCACTCAGGAATTCACGTTTTAAGA
>CAZSKE010000258.1:3261-4196 GCA_964607325.1 uncultured bacterium
AGGGAGCAATACAGAATGGCGGGTTCCTTGGGGCAGTAAACCGGGGAAAGGGCTTCTTTGCCTGTCAAAAGGGTACGGGGATTGAAACCGTCCGCGCTCACTTCCCAGAGGTCCCCGTTGAAGGAGTAGGCGATTTTTGAGGCATCGGGGGACCAAGCGGGAGCGTTGCCCAGATAAAGGTTCTGGCCCGCGGTGGACAAGGCGTCCGTGTCGAAATTCGTCAACTGGTTGCGCTGGGTTCCGTCCATATTGACGGTCCAAAGGTTATAAACGTTTTTCTCCGCGTTGGACCAGTAAGCGATCAGATCACCCGAAGGGGCGCAGGCGGGGAACCACTCGGTGCTTTTACCGGTCGTGAGAGGCAACACCAATCCGCTTTGAAGGTCGATGCGGGCCAGATGCCCACCCACATTGAACACCACGCTTCCGGAGGGAGGCGGGGGAACGGGGGTGGGGATGGCTTGTTCGACGGGGGCTTCCTTCTTTTTGCATCCGGAAGAACCGAGCCATAACAAACCGCCCGCGAGGAGCGCGAAGGCGAAGACTTGCAGCGTGCGCGTGGAAGAGGTGTTCATGCTGGCCTCCGGCCTACTTCTTGCCCCAGACCGGTGTTTTGACTCCGGCCAGGGCGATTTTCGTTTGATTGGCGCCTGAAGCGTCCATCACCCAAAGGGAACCGTCGCGGGTAAAAAGGATCTTGGTGCCGTCGGGAGACCAAGCGGCGTAATCCACGCCGGGTTCCGTGAGGAACTTGACCGCTCCGGATTCCTTTGAATCGGCGGCGGGTTTATTGAGCACAGCGACGCGATAAGAGGTTTCGGACAAATCTTTCTTGGCGAGCATCAACAAGGCGGTGTTCCCGTCCACGGGAGCGGTCTCCAACAAAGGCCCCAATTGAGGCGCCGCGCCCAGCAGGATGGCCTTGTCCTTGAGGG
>CAZSKE010000259.1:0-4189 GCA_964607325.1 uncultured bacterium
CATGCCAACCTTTCGGGGTGTTCCGGGTTCCTGTTTTTCCCGACGAGGCGTGGTAGACGGAAGGCAGGTCATTGCAAGGCGCGGACGCGTGGCAGAGCGCGTGCTGGTAATGAACGCCGTTCACGACGCCCATATCGACGGCCGTGCCGCAACGTTGCCCGTAGAATGAGCGCATGGCCAGAACCCAGGCCTCGGAATACACCCCGCGCGCGATGACAAAAGGATAGCTGTCGCCGAGACCCGGGACGTTGAGGCGATAGGTTCCGGGAGCGCTCAAGACTCCGAAATCGGCCGTGGAGATCGTGTCGTTCGAATCCGTATCGGTCATGACAGCCGCGGAGGTTCCCGAGTACACGGTCACGCCGGAAGACGTTTGAACCACATGAAAAGGGAGGCCTCCTCCCGAACCCACGATCATGGCCAGTTTGGGGGTTTCGGAGGGGAGGTATCCCACCTGATCCACGCGAATGAGGGTGTTGACGGCGGCGGAAAGCGCCGCGGGAAAAGCCGCGCACGCCGTCGCCAAAATAACGCAACGGCGAAGCCAAGGTCCCGCCGTTTGGGATGAAAACATGAAAACCCCCACAGAATAAAATCCAGACGCGCTAAGTGTACCCGGCTTCTTCGCGTCTTGTTGCTATTAATTGAAGACCCACTAGTGTTTTTTTGTCTTGTCGATTTTCGGAGTCATGGCCCGATATCAACTTTTTGAGGACACCCGCCGATACCTCCCGCCCCATACAAAACCGTTTCAATCCAAGTTGCCCAAGGCATGGAGGCTTCCATCCATGGCTTCCTGGAAGTGTTTGGGGCGAACCCATCGGGTTCTGAAACGACCCCTAAGCGCGACGATATTGATCCGGCGTCATCCCCACCGCGCGTTTGAAAATCCTGCCGAAATACGCCGCCGTCCTGAACCCGCATTCCACCGCCACTTGGGACGCCGGAAGGGTCGAGGAAAGCAGAAGCCGCTTGGCGTGTTCCACGCGGAGACTTTCCCGATAGGCCGGAAAGGATCGGCCCGTGGCGCGTCGGACCATCCGGCTGAAATCCGACGGGGAGAATCCCCAACGTCTGGCGACTTGGGCGGCCGAAAGAGCCTCGGAGAAATTTCCGCGGACGTCCTCCAGCGCCCTTTCCAACCTTAAATGGCGGGCCCCTTCGGCGGGTTTGGAAGCCAGGGCCGAGAGTGCGTCGCACCCCTCCCGGAAACCCTCCCAAAGCGCGACCGTCGAACCCGCCTGCGCCAACCTTTCCTCCCAGAAAGCCCGAAGACGGTCCAGGGCTTCCCGTCCCGCCGGGATCCGTCGGCCCACCACCTCCACCACGTTGAGGAGCACGGAGAGGACGTGGGTGCGGATGGCTTCCCGGTTCTCCCCGAAATGCAATAACGCGGCCCGGACGTAACGGTCACGGCCCTGGATGAAAGCCGCCGTCTCCCTCTGTTCGGCCGCGTTCTCCAAAGCCCTGGCGAGGGACTGCACCTGGGAAAAGGAGACTTCCTCCGACCGAACCCCGGGATCCCCGTAAAACACCAGCGGTTTACGCGTATGAAGCGCCATTTGAAGGGCCGCCAAGGCCTCTTGCGCGGAAGGGCGAAGGGATTCCCCGGTGGGAACAGCACGCCCCACCCCGATCCTCACTGGGCGCCCACATTGGTTTAAAAGATGCTCCTGGATGCGGCGGGCCAAATCCCTCATTTCCAATCGGGCCTGCGAAACCGACGCGCCTCTCCGAGGCGCCGTCAAAAACGCGGCCATCGAATCCAAGAAACGGCCTCCCGCGGCGTGGGGCATTCCTTGGGCCAGACGATGGCAGGCCATGTGGAGATCTCGGCCCTGGAGAAGGGCACGGACAGGATCGTCGTGGGTGCCGGCGTTTTCCTCCGTGGCGACGGCTAAAACCGTATTGGGGATTCGATCGATGCCAATCTCGTGTCGTTCCCACGTCCCGACTTCCCTTCGTCCGAACCAAGGGGTGGGCGCGGAAGGGTTTTCACCCAACGCCCAGGACATCCAGAATTCGTGGGGCAACATTTTTGAAAAGATACCGTCCTGCAACTTCTCAAGCCGCCGAACGATGACGGTTTCTCCTCCGCGAGCCGTCAACCAGCGCGCGAACAACTCCAACACCGTCACGAACGACTCGAAGGCCGGCCCCTCGAGCGTCGGCCTACGCAAACACAATCGAGCGAATCGGGTGAAACCGGGGTGGTAAGCGCCGGGGGCGGTTCCGGATATTTCGCGCCACTGCTGGGCGAGATCCTCGTAGCGAGGCACCCGCTGATAAAGCGCGCCGGCGACCAAAACGCCCCAGACCTTCCCGTGGTCCATGACCGGGACAAAAACATCGTGAAAACCCATCCGCTTGGAAAGGACGGTGCGTTTCTCATGCCGCGCCTTGTTCAGGTTTTCCCGGTTGTAGGCCATCCGGCCTTCCCACTGGCCGAACAAGAATTCGTAGTGGACGGGGCTCTCGTCCGAATCGGCCCTGAAAACGCGCCTCCATTCGCTCCAGCCCTCTCCTCGGACAAAATAGCATTCCGTTCGAAGGTAGCTGTAGAAGAGGTTCCTGAAATTGGTGTCCGCTTCGAAGCGGTTGAGCCAACCCGGTTGGGTGACGGATCGAGGAGTCATCATGGGAATAGCCTAACATCCGGGTGGGCGAACCGCCAAGTGGCGGGTTCGGCTTGAAACCGTTAGGAATAGAACGCTTTCATCACGGAAATCCCGGAAATCACCCTTTCAACATCCTGCTCGACAGGCGTCGGCGGGCGGGTTTATCGCTGGATCAAAAGCTTGAGAATAACCGGCGAGGCGTTCCCCGATTGGATCCGGATGTAGTAAAGCCCGTTGGAAACAAGGGCGCCCCTCGAATCCCTCAGGTTCCAAATCACGGTACGAGACCCGTGGACCCAGAGTTTTTCCTCATCCACCTTCCGATAACCCGACGTGAAGACGATCCGTTCGACCTCCTGGGGACAGGACGTCCACAGGTCGAATTTCACCGCCTCGTTGTTCCAGAAGACTGGGTTCGGATAGGCGGCCGAGACTTTCATTTGGCCGCAGGACACATCGATGAGCGTCCGGGTGGGACTGGGCGTCCGGGACGCGCTCGGCGTGGAAGTCGGCGTATAGGTCCAGGGGATCGTCGGGGTCCAAGTGGTGGTGAACGTCCAAGTGTTCGTCATCGTGAAAGTCGGCGTGATCGTCCATGTGTGGGTGTCGGTTTCCGTCGGCGTTAAAGAGGCGGAGGGGGTCGCGGTAGCTGTCGCGCTGGGCGTGAGTGTTCGCGTGAATGACGGCGTGAAAGACAGGGTGAAACTGCTTGTCGGTGTTTCTGTGGAAGTGGGCGACAGCGTCCAGGTGCTCGAAGCCGTTAGACTCCAAGTCATCGTGGGGGTGACCGTCCGCGTCCAGGTGGGCGTGAGGGTGCGGGTCGGAGTGTTGGTGTATGTCCTCGTCACCGTCTCCGTGTGTGTTGGCGTGTGGGTGGGAGTGGGTGTTTCAGTGCGCGTGTCGGTGGATGTGCGCGTGAAGGTCCCCGTCCAGGTGGACATTGGCGTTTCCGTGCGGGTGAGGGTCCCGGTATGGGTTCCTGTTGGAGTTAACGTCCCCGTGCGCGTAAATGTGGGCGAACCCGTGTGGGTGCTTGTGGAAGTAACCGTCGGCAAGGCGTGGGTCGGGGTTTCGCTCGGAGCGCTCGTGATCGTGCGCGTCACGGTCGGTGTTCGTGTCGTCGAGTTCGTCCTCGTATTCGTTTCCGTCGCCGTGCGAGTGTTCGTCGCCGTCAGGGTCGGTGTCGACGTGTCGGTGGAGGACGCCGTTGGCGTGCCGCTCAAGGTGGGCGTGGAGGAACGGGTGTGGGACGGCGGAACGGTGTGGGTCGAGGTGAAGGTCGGGGACGCGTCACGCGTCGCGCTGGGTGTGTGGGTGAATGTTCGCGTGCGAGTCCTTGTGGGAGTATCGGTGTGGGTTCGAGTGGCGGTCGGTGTGCCGGTCCCGGTGAGGGACAGCGCAGACGTCATCGTGGAGGTCGCGGTTCGGCTCGGGGAGGCGGAAACGGTGGAGGACACCGTGGGCGTCATCGAACCCGCCGTGGTGGAGGTATGCGTGGGTGTGGCCGTGTGGGTGATCGGCGGAGGAATCGTATGGGTGCTCGTGGTGGTGTAAGTCCTTGTGACGGTATC
>CAZSKE010000260.1:0-4188 GCA_964607325.1 uncultured bacterium
CCCGGCCAACACGCGATCCAATTTCTGCGTCTTTCCCACTTTACGGAAGTAAACGAGCTCGCCGCCTCGCGGGGACCAAACAGGCGTCTCGGCCCCTTCCGAGGGTGAAACGAGCTTGTAATCCGTTTTACCGTCTTTCTCGACGCCCAAATAAAGGGAGGGGACGCCTTTGAGCTTCTTGATCTTGGCGCGCGTGACGCCGTCGGGGGAAACCAGCGGGTCGGCGGAAATCCCCACGGAAGGAAAATCGGTGGCCATGCTTTCGTTGTAATCCGTCTCACTGACCACAAACACCTGATCGGAATCCGCAGCGGAAAGCCTCGAGCCCCGTTCAACCCGGCTCAGCAGGAACTCGGCTTTCGCGCGGGAATCGGGGGGCACGAAGGCCTCAGGATAAGTCCCCAAGATGGTCTTCGCCACTTGGGCGGCGTCCTGGAATTCCTTGCGAGCGAACATGGCGGAGGCCGTCACGAGTTTGGCGTCCACCAAAGTCTGGATGGCGCCTCGGATCTCGTCTTGAGTGAGATAACGTGTCAGGGCTTTTTCGAAAGCGTCCACAGCCTGCGGTTCCTGGTGGAGACGATCCCGGTAAAGGACCCCCATGCCCAAATAGGCCTTGATCTCCGCTTCCACCCCGGGCTTGGAGTTGGCGAGTTCCTGATAGCGCTGAGCGGCTTTTTCATAGGCGCCCAGGCTCTCCTCGCATCGCGCCATGCGAAGCTTGGCTTCCACGGCCATCGGGGTTTGGGGATGAATCTTCAGGTACTCCTCGTACGCCGTCACGGCCTTGGCGTACTGTTTTTCCTGCTCGAGCGCCAACGCCGATTCCCAAGTCGGTTTTTTCGAGCACCCGACGGCCAAAACCGAAAGAAGCAGGACACCCACCCAACGTTGGACCGTCATGGTCACTTCCTCCGGAAAACGGATGGTGAAAAACAACACCCCGACATCAGACCCCTCCACCCCGTGGGGCGAGGGTCCGTCTTCCCCGATGCCCTCTCACCTTGGAGTGAAAGGTTGAGGTTGAGAACGACTGATTCCTCGCGAATATTCCTTGGGGATGACGATCGGCGGCGCCGGTCGTCATTTGGTCAGGATCACGATGTCCACGCGGCGGTTGCGGGAGCGCGCGGCTTCCGACTTCCCGACGTCCAAGGGCGCCGACGAGCCGTGGCCCCGGGAGTACAGCCGGTCCGACGCCACCTTGCCGACCTCCACGAGGTAGCGCAACACGGCGTCAGCGCGTCGCTGGGAAAGAGACACGTTTTCCGTCTCCGGCCCCTCATCGTACGCGTGCCCCTCGATGTAAACCTTGGCGGCGGGATATTTCCGGATCAAGGCGGCCACCTGGTCCAGATAGCGCCTGAAATCCTTCCTCAGGTCGGACGTTCGGGCTCCGAAGGGGACACCAGGAACCTTGATGGCTCCCAGATCGCCCACGGGCTGGAGGGTTTGGGGGAGGACAGGAGGTTGCGAAAAGGAGGAACCGCCGGTGGGAGCGGTGATCCCCAACGAGGCCAACGCTTCGGGATGCAAAGCCAACACGCGTTGGTCGACGCTCCGGAGGGCCACATCGGCCGACTGAACCTTGAAAATGGCGTCGCTGGCGATGACCTGCTGGCCGCGCTTGTCGATGGTCCTCATGTTGTAGGTACTGAACAAACCGCCGGTCACGATGTTGCCTTGCTCGTCCTTCCCGTCCCATGTCAACGAGCGCGGAGGCACGCCTTTCCCAGAATAACTCTTGAGGATGTTGCCTTTGGAATCCGTGATATCGAGCGCCCAGTTCTTGATGTCGGTTCTGGCCTCCGGCTTCAAGTCGAACGTGGCGGTCTTGATGGAACCCGTCTTGACGTCGGCCAACTGGGGTTTCACGTCCACGTTCATGACCTTCGAGGGTGCCTCATCCAGCACGGGCCGGCCCCCGAAACGGTAGGAAACCGAAAACCGCTGGGTGTCCCCCAATAACCCGTAGGGAACAAAAGCGTAATCAAACTGCAGGCTCTGGAATCGGATCCCCGTCCCGAACGAGGCTCCCACCAAGTCGCCCAGATTTTTCGTGAGTTTGTTGGATTGGTATCCCGCGCGGAAAGCGACGCACTTTTCCATCGAGCCGACCCAGATTTCGACGCCCGAGTGGAACACGGGATCCTCGCGCGGTGTTTTCTGGGCCTCGACGCTCAAGAGAGGGCGAAACTTTTTTTGAGCCCAAAAACGTCCCGCGAGCCCCGCGCGATAGGAGGCGGGAAGCTTTTCACGCGTCGACTGCGAGGAGAACGCACCCATCTCCCCGATGTTTTGCGCCGACAAACCCAGTGAGAATCTCTTGTTTTTCGTGGTCAGGAGAAGACCGCCGTCCAACCCCATCCCGTTCGCCGAGGAGGCCATGAGTTTGCTTTGAACGAACTTCCCGCCCAGTCCGAAGGAAAGGCAGGGACCGAATTGCCGGGCCAACCCCACCCCGAAAGCGAGATCGGAAGCTTCGCCTAAAACAGCTGATGGATTGTTGGTGGAATTGAACGCGGGCGTGTGGTTGAGGGCGCCCGCCAGGCCGAGAACGGTGCCAGGCCTCAAGGGGATCACCGCGCCCGCGAACTCGTAATTGAGGTTTTGGAAAAGGGAGGCGTGGAACAACTGGATTTCAGGATTCTCAATCTGGGCGAGGCCCGCCGTGTTCCAGAAGGCGGCGCTGGCGTCGTCGGATACCGCGGCGAAGGAATCGCCCATCCCGGCGGAACGAACACCCACGGGAATCTTCAAAAACTGCGCCCCGGTTCCACTCACCCCCGCGGCCTGTCCGGCGTCCGGGCCAAACAAGAGGACAAGGAGAAGCGGGAAAATTGCGATTCGAAGACGGGTCATGGGCATCCCGGGTCAGGAAATATCGAGTGTTGGGATTATAACACGGCCTGAAAAGGCAGTTAAGACGCCCCTTCCGGTTCCCATCCCCCCCAACTTCCCTTATCCTGAAAGGCGTGAAAAACGAATCACGAGCCCAAAATCGGCTTCGGATCTCCCAAACCCTCGCCCTCTTGGCGGCCTTCTGGGCCGCCTGGGTTCTCGTGGTTTACGCGTCCCGTTGTCCCAACCCCATCCCAGCGCTCGATGCCCTTCTGAAAACCCTCGGAACCATCCCCTTTTCCCCGCGAGAGGTTTGGCGCAACCTCTCTCTCCACCTGTTGGCTTTCGCCATGGCCGCGAGCCTGTGTCTTGTCCTGATCGGCATCGGCCGGGACCTGCGACACTCCTTGCGGATGTGTTCCGGTCACCCCTGGACCGATCGGGCGATCGATATCGGTCTGGGTTTTATCGCCCTCACGAACCTCTGGTTGGGTCTGGGCTTGGTCCGTCTCTGGTACCCTTCCACGCTCGCCCTGGCGGGAGCGGCGTCGGCGCTTTGGGCCTTCCGGGGATGGACCGCGTCGGTGCCGCCCACGAAAAACACCTTTCGAGGCCCCGATCCGTTTTCCGACGGCGTAAGCCGCGCCGCCATCCGAGCGCTCACGGCTCTTGGCGCGGCGCTATGGGCGCTCGACGTTCTCCAAGGTTTCGTCCCCGAGACTTTCTACGACACCCTCGGCTATCTCCTGGCCGTCCCTCAAGCTTGGATCCAGAACCACGGCGTGACCGACCTGACGGGAAATTTCTGCTCGGGCTTCTATTCCCAATCCGGAGTTTTCTTCTCCCTGGGTTTGATGCTCGAGGGCTCCGTGTTGGCCAAACTCCTGGGGATCGTCGCCGTGCCGGCCTGCGCGCTTTTGACCGGCGGCTGGGTCGCGCGATCCCACGGACGGAGCGCGGGGCTCCTGGCGTTCGGAATCACCCTCACCCTGCCGCTCCTGCACTTGAACACCTGGGCGGCCCGCGCCGACTTGTGGATGACCTTCCTCACGCTCCTCGCCTGGTGGGCCTTCGACCGCTGGAGCGAAACGGCCAAGAACGGGTCGGAACGTTGGGCCGCCTTGGCCGGGCTGGCGGCCGGTTCAGCGGTCGCGGTGAAAAGCGTGGCCCTGCTGGCCTTCCTTCCCCTTCCCTTCGTGTTGATTCACGCGTTCGCTTCCCATCGATCCGTTCGCAAACCATGTTCCTGGGCCCTGGCGGGTTTCCTGCTGGCTCTCACGCCCTGGGCCTTGAAAAATATCGCCTTCACCGGCAACCCGGCCTTCCCGTACCTTCAGGATGTTTTCG
>CAZSKE010000261.1:0-4178 GCA_964607325.1 uncultured bacterium
ACAGGACCCGACTTCCCTTCGTGAGGGTCTTATCCGCAAAATCGGGAAAGACCCGAAATTTCACCAGACTCTTTCCCGAATTCTCGGATGAATCGGACGCGCGAAGTCGGGTGGCCGAGGCTCTCCGACCTTCCCGCCCGCAGCGGAAGGGACTTGAGCAATAGAGAATCGAGAATGGACCGCCGTTCGGCGTTTCTCAGGGTCTTCGGCAATCGTCGGTGTCGATTCTCGATTTTCCATTGTTCAATTGCTCTGCGGCTCCCATGGAGCCGCGGGGGGATGGGTGGAGCGAGGACGGAGGGAGTGCCGCCGAAGGACAGGACCCGACTTCCCTTCGTGAGGGTCTTATCCGCAAAATCGGGAAAGACCCGTGCTTCTCACGCTTCTCCTCGGGCCGAAGGCAGTGTCACCATAAAAACACTCCCCTTCCTCTCCTCGCTTTCCACCCGCACCTCGCCGCCCATCCGTTCCGCCAGGTGCTTCACGATGGACAAACCCAACCCCGTCCCGCCGGCTTGCCGACTGCGGGAGACGTCCACGCGATAAAATCGCTCGAACAAACGCGTCAGGTGTTCCCGTGGAATGCCCGGGCCCTCGTCCCGGACCCAGATTTCCGTTTTGCCGCCTCCGGCATCCCGGGCCCCGATCTCCACCGTGGAGTCCTCGGGCGAGAATTTGGCGGCGTTGTCCAACAGGTTCACTAGAATCCTCTGAAGCCCCTCGGGGTTCGCCCGAACCGTTAAACCCTCGACGCCGCGCGCGTTCATGGCGATCCGGCGCGCCTCAGCCCGCGCGCGAACGGCTTCCAGGGCCTGTTCGACGGCGTCCCGAATGGACACGTCGGATGGCGGTAGCTTCAGGTCGTGGCCCTCCATGCGCGAAATCTGCAGGACATCCTCGATCAAGGCGTGAAGACGCTTCGACTGGTCCTCGATCTTCCTCAAAAACACGACCCGGTTCTTCTTGTCCTCCATGCCCCCCGATTGAAGCGTTTCCACGTAGCCCAGGATGGCGGTCAAGGGTGTCTTGAGCTCATGGGAAACGTTCGCGGCGAATTCGGTTCGCATTTTCATCAGGCGCTTGAGGGGCGTGATGTCCGAAAACACCACGATCTGCCCCAACACCCGGCCTCCCGATTCCCGAAGCGCGCCGACATTCGCGCTGAAAACCCGCGGGTTCTCCCCCGTGAACTCCAATTCGCCTTGGGACACCCCGTTCTTGTCGTGGGAACGGGAGAGGAGCTCCGCCAACCCGGCATGGCGCACCACTTCCAGGAAATGCTTGCCCAGCATTTCGGCCTCCCGCGTTTCCAGCACCGATTGGGCCGAGCGGTTGGCCAGGATGACCCGTCCCGACGCGTTCAACAAAATGACGCCCTCGCTCATGCTGTAAAGCACCGCGTTCAACAACGCCTCCGGCCCTTCCAGCCGTTCCAGCAACTGGTCGTAATTACGACCGGGAACATAAACAAACCGCTTGTCGTCGTGTTCCCGGGGCGCGATCGCCGGGGCGCTCGAACCGTTTTTTTCCTGTTGTTCCTCCGGCGCGAACCCATGAAGGGGTTTCAGGGCGCCACGGCCCAGGAATAACCAGGCCAGGATCACCAGGATGGGAACGATCCAAGCGAGCCAGATCAGGATGAATACGAAAGGAGGATGGCCCGAGGCGGCGGGAAAACGCCACAGCCAGAAAACGGGAAGCAACAAGGAGGACACGGCCAACAGAAGAACGCCATAAAGCAAAACGCGGAAACGGAAAGAAGGCGACGCCATTTAAAGCGCCCCCTCGAATTGATAACCATAACCCTTGACGGTTTTCACGTGCTTGGCGTAGGGGCCCAATTTCTCCCGCAGACGCCTCACGTGGACATCCACGGTGCGGGTGGTCCCGAAGTAATCGTATCCCCACACGTTGTTCAACAACACGTCGCGGGACAGGACGCGGCCCGCGTGGGTCAGCAGGTAGTCCAGAAGCTCGAACTCCTTCGCCGTGAGTTCCAGCGCTTTGCCCTTCAAGACCACTTGGTGTTTCGCCCGGTCCAGTTCCAGGTCCTTGAACCTTTGGCGGGATTCCCCTTCGCCGGCTTTTTCGAAGCGCCGCAGGACGGCTTTCAACCGGGCGACAAGTTCCCGGACCGAGAAGGGTTTCGTCATGTAATCGTCGGCCCCTAGTTCGAGGCCCACCACTTTGTCGGATTCCTCGCCCTTGGCGGTCAGCATGACGATGGGGATGTGCGCCGTCTTGGGATCCGCCTTCAGCGTTTTGCAGATCGTGAGGCCGTCCACGCCGGGAAGCATCAGGTCCAACAAGATGAGGTCCGGGGATTTTTCGGGGATTCTTTTGAGCGCCTCGGCGCCGTCCAGGGAGGACAAAACCCGGTAACCCTCCTTTTCGAGGTTGTACGTCAGGAGTTCCACCAGGTCCTTCTCGTCTTCCACGACATAGATCTGCTTCATGAGCTTGACTCCCATCGGTCGAGCGCTATCCCAGGCGGACACGATGAATGAGGGGACGCTTCACGCGCTCGACCCCTCGCGAGCCCTTCGACCCGGCTTCGCGGCGCTACACGCGGGATCTGGGCGACCCTGAACCTGTCGAAGGTCCTGGGTCTTTTTCAACCTGTCAAACCAAACCCAGGTATTTGAATATCCACTGGCAGAGGGCGGCGATCAGCGCCGCGGCCGGAATGGTGAGGAACCAGGCCCAGACGATGCGGCCCGCCACGCCCCACTTCACCGACGAAGCGGTCAAGGTGGATCCCACCCCCACGATGGCGCCGGTGATCGTGTGCGTGGTGGAAACGGGGATGCCCAGAATGGTGGCCAGCAGGATGGAACAGGCCCCGGCCCCCTCGGCGCAGAACCCCCCCACGGGCCTCAGCTTCGTGATTTTCTGGCCCATGGTCTTGATGATGCGCCAGCCGCCGGTCAAGGTTCCCAGGGCGATGGCCGCGTTACAGGACAGGATGATCCACCAGGCGATGTTAACTCCATCCGACTGGAACGCCCAACCCTGGAAACCGCCGGCGAGAAGGAGCGCCACAATGATCCCCATGGTTTTTTGGGCGTCGTTGGCGCCGTGGGAAAGGGCGTACAAGCCCGCGGAAAAGAGCTGGCCCACGCGGAAGAAACTGTCCACCGCCGAAGGGGTCTGCCGGCGGAACAGGTTGAAAACCAGGATCATGAGGAGGTAGCCCAACACCATTCCCAGGATGGGCGACACGAAGATGAACAGGATGGTTTTCTGGAAACCCGACAGGATGAGCACCTTCCAACCCGCGTGCACCACGGCGGCGCCGCCGAACCCCCCGATGAGCGCGTGGGAGGAGGAGGTGGGAAGGCCGAACCACCAAGTGATCAGGTCCCAGGCGATGGCCCCGATCAACCCCGCCAGGATCACCCAGACGGTGATGCCCGTGGGGTCCACCAAGCCCTTCCCGACGGTCCTGGCCACATGGGTCCCGAAACAGAAGGCCGCCACGAATTCGAAGAAGGACGCGAAAGCCACGGCTTGTCCGGGGGAGAGGACGCGCGTGGACACCACGGTGGCGATGGCGTTGGCCGCGTCATGGAAACCGTTGATGTAGTCGAAGATCAACGCGACCAGGATGATGCCGAAAACGACTAGGACGGGGGTTTCGGTCACGGTCGCGGCCTCAGGCGTTCTCGAGGACGACGCCCTCGATCACGTTGGCCACGTCCTCGCACCGGTCGATGGCGGTCTCCACGGTCTCGTAGATCTCCTTCCACGTGAGGATCTCGATAGGGTCCCGCGATTGCTTCAGCAGGTCCGCCACCGCCGCGTCGCGCAGGGCGTCGCCGTCGTTCTCCAGCTTGTTGACCTCGATGCAGGCGGCCATGATCGTTTTGGCGTTCTTCATGTTGCGAAGGCCCTTGACAGCCTTCTCGATCTCCACGCAGGCGGCCCGGAGCACCCGCGCCATCTCCGCCAGGTCCTTGCGGGGGTTCTTCACCCCGTACAACAGCATGCGACGGCTGGCCCCGTCCAGCAGGTCCACCACGTCGTCGAGGGTGGACACCAGCTCGTGGATTTGTTCGCGGTCGATGGGGGTGATGAAGGTCCGGTGGAGCATGCCCATGGCCCGATGGGTGATCTCGTCGGCCTTGTGCTCCACGGACTGGAGTCGCGCTACCTTGGCGGGGGCGTCGTCGAAGAAG
>CAZSKE010000262.1:0-4144 GCA_964607325.1 uncultured bacterium
ATTTTCGATTCTCGATTCTCAAATTGTGAATTGTGAGGCCTGACCCTTTGGTGTGGGGGGATGACGGAGGGGCCTGAGAAGCGGCGAGAGGTGCGAGCCGCTGAATGACCCTGAACACAGAGACTTCGTTCCTTCGATCGTACGGCGGACAGGTACAGAACAGGTTCGCCCAGAAAATCGAAAATAGAGAATCGACCGCAATGCATTTGTTAATTATCGATTTTCCATTGTCCATTGCTCCAGCATTTCTCGAATCGAGAAATGCTATGGGAGGGCTGGGAGTGGGTCATTCAAAAGGGCATCGATGATGCCCTTCTCAGGCCACAGCCTTTTCTTTATCCCCTGAATCCCCTGCATCCCAGTTAATAAAGACGGTCACGAAGCCGGAAAAGTGGATTCAAACCTTGAAAACCGACGCTTTTCTTTGTGAGCTATGTGGTGAAATAACGAAAATAAGCCTTTGTTTACGCGGATAAACTGTATCTTGTGGTCGCGTGTTACTTTGTCCCCAAGCGGTTGACAGGGCCCTGCCTTCTCCATATAGTACGGCGAACCCCCCCGACCGCTCGGCCGGGTGGGTTTTTTCATTCCCCCGGAAGGTTCCCCGATGCTCGATCCGGAAAAGATTCCACTCGGCCTCACCTTTGACGATGTTCTGCTTGTCCCGCGAAAATCCGACGTGCTCCCCCGCGAAACGGATGTCACCACCCATTTGACAAGGCGCATCCGGCTCAACATCCCGATCCTTTCGGCGGCCATGGATACCGTCACCGAGGGACGGCTGGCCATCGCCCTGGCTCAGGAAGGCGGCATCGGGGTCATCCACAAGAATTTCACCGTCGCTGAACAGGCCGCCGAGGTGGACATGGTCAAGCGGTCGGAATCGGGCATGATCGTCGATCCCATCACCCTCACCCCCGACAAGCGGGTGTCGGACGCCCTGGACATCATGAAGCGCTACCATGTTTCCGGTTTTCCAGTGGTCGAGACGGGGGGGAAGCTGGTGGGGATCGTGACCAACCGCGATCTTCGCTTCGTCAAGAAACTGGAGACCAGGATCCAGGACGTGATGACGAAGAAGAACCTCGTCACAGTGCCCTTTGGCACCACCTTGGATGACGCCGAGGAATTGTTGCACCAGCATCGCATCGAGAAGCTTCTGGTGGTGGACAAGAAGGGCAACCTCAAGGGGCTCATCACCATCAAGGACATCACCAAGCGGCGTTTGTTCCCCGGGGCCTGCAAGGACGAGAAGGGTCGTTTGCGCGTGGCGGCCGCGGTGGGCGTGACCGGGGACACGGACGAGCGCGCCGAGGCCTTGGTGGCCGCGGGAGTGGATCTGCTGGTCGTGGACACGGCCCACGGCCACTCCATGGGCGTGGTGCGGACCGTCCAAAAACTGAGGAAAAAGTATCCCAAATTGGATCTCATGGCCGGCAACGTGGTGACCGGGGACGCGGTCAAGGCTCTCGTGGACGCCGGGGTGGACGCCGTGAAGGTGGGCGTGGGACCCGGTTCCATCTGCACCACCCGCATCGTGACCGGCGTGGGCGTTCCGCAGGTGTACGCCGTGGCCGAATGCGCCAAGGTCGCCAAGAAGCTCAAGGTGGGCGTGGTGGCCGATGGGGGCGTGAAGTTTTCCGGCGATATCCCCAAGGCGATCGCCGCCGGGGCTGACGCCGTGATGATCGGGGGTCTTTTCGCCGGGACCGAGGAGTCTCCGGGCGAGCTCATCAATCTCCAGGGGCGCGTTTACAAGATTTATCACGGCATGGGATCCGTGGCGGCCATGCAAAAGGGCCGAAGCGCGGACAGGTATTTCCGCGAATACAACGACGACGCCAAGAAGCTCGTGCCGGAAGGGATCGAGGCCCGGGTGCCTTATCGGGGCAGTCTGTCGGATCTGGTGTTCCAGTTGGTGGGGGGGCTTCGATCCGGGATGGGTTATTGCGGGACGAAAACCCTCGTGGATTTGAAGGAAAACAGCCAGTTTGTTCGCATCACCACGGCGGGTTTCCGGGAAAGCCATCCCCACGACGTGGTGGTGACCAAGGAAGCGCCGAACTACTACTTGGACTGAGGAACGCAAGAAGTCTCGGTGGGCGGTTGCCGGTTGGGGGATGGTTGACGATTTAAACGGCCATCCGGAGCCAACTGCTAAACGCTCTCCGCCATCCGCTGGTTTTTCGGGGGGGAAAATGGTTATCTCGATGGCTGTCATCACCATCCGCAAGGAAAACCTCAAGGAGGTGTCGGAACTCCTGAACCAGTTCCTGTCCGACGAGAAAAAAAGGCCTGGAGTCTTGAGGGTATATGCCAAGCGAGCCATGGACAACGAGGACACTTTTCTGTTGTACACCGAGTACGAGGACCGCGCGGCCTTCGAGGCGTCCGAAAAAGCCTCCAACGAGGACCAAAAGAGCGTGGGGTTCATCCTGCGCCCGTACCTGCTGAAAGCCTTTTACGGCAACTTCGATTAAGTGCCCATGTGGAATTAGGAATGGGGTTTTAACACCGCGCTCCTCGTTCCGAGCGCCGAACTGATCCTGGAGAGGTCCATGCGACACGACACGATTCTCGTTCTCGACTTCGGCGCCCAGTACAGCCAGTTGATCGCCCGCCGCGTTCGTGAGATCGGCGTCTATTGCGAGATTCTTCCTTACAACGCGTCCCCCTTCCAGATCCTCGCCAAGAACCCCAAGGGCCTCATCCTGTCCGGGGGACCCTCCTCGGTGTACGCCAAGGGCGCGCCTCACGTGGATCCCGCGTTGTTCCACCTGGGGGTGCCGACGCTCGGCATCTGTTACGGCATGCAACTTATGGCGCACATGCTGGGGGGGAAAGTCCATCGCGCCTCCAAACGAGAATTCGGCCTGGCGCCGCTCAAGACGCGGGGTGGCGGCCAACTTTTACAGGGATTGCCGCCCACGATCCAGGCTTGGATGAGCCACGGCGATTACGTGACGCGCATGCCTGAGGGTTTCCGCCGCGCCGCCCAGACCGCCAACTGTCCCGTGGCCGCCATGGTCGACCCGCAGAGAGGGTTCTGGGGCGTTCAGTTCCACCCCGAGGTGGTCCACACCCAAAAAGGGACCCGGGTTCTCGAGAACTTCGCCCGCCGTGTCTGCGGCTGTCACGCCACTTGGAGCATGGAATCCTACGCCCGGCAGGCCGTGACGGCCATCAAGAGCCAGGTGGGGAAGAGCCGGGTGCTTTGCGGGGTTTCGGGCGGGGTGGATTCCACCATCACCGCGGCCTTGATCCACCGGGCCGTGGGTGACCAGCTTTCCTGCGTGTTTGTGAACACCGGCTTGCTTCGATTGAACGAGCAAGACCAGGTCCGGGAGACCTTCCGGAAGCGCCTGCGCATCCCCCTGTATTACGCCAACGCGGAAGCCGAGTTCCTCCGGAATCTGAGGGGGGTGGCCGAGCCGGAGCGCAAACGCAAGATCATCGGCGGCACGTTCATCCGGGTTTTCGAGAGGGCGGCGCGCCGTTTGCGGATGAAAAAGGGCCCGTTCGATTACCTGGGGCAAGGCACCTTGTACCCGGACGTGATCGAGAGCATGTCGGTGAAAGGCCCTTCGGCTGTCATCAAGAGCCACCACAACGTGGGCGGTTTGCCCAAGGACATGAAGTTCAAGCTCGTGGAGCCGCTCCGCGAACTGTTCAAGGACGAGGTGCGGGTCTTGGGCGCGCGGTTGGGGATTCCGAAAGAGATGCTCTGGCGCCAGCCGTTTCCGGGCCCCGGGTTGGCCGTTCGGTGCTTGGGTCCCGTTTCCCGGGACAGGCTCGATATTCTCCGGAAGGCCGATGACGTGGTGAGCCAGGAGATCAAGAAGGCGGGGTTGTATTACTCGATTTGGCAGTCCTTCGCGGTTTTGACGCCGCTCAAAACGGTCGGGGTCATGGGCGATGAGCGCACGTACGACCATGTGTGCGTCCTGCGCGCCGTGGATTCCAGCGACGCCATGACGGCCGACTGGGTGAAACTGCCCTATGACCTGCTGGGGCGCGTCTCGAACCGCATTATCAACGAGGTGCGGGGCATCAACCGGGTGGTGTACGACATCACCAGCAAACCCCCCGGCACGATCGAGTGGGAATGATTCCGCGTCTGGCACAGCCAGGCACCTGATGGCAT
>CAZSKE010000263.1:0-4126 GCA_964607325.1 uncultured bacterium
GCAGTTGCCTCCTGGCGACCCCCAGGCGCTTCGACGTCATCATCTCGGAGCCCTCCAATCCCTGGATCACTGGGGTCTCCAACCTGTTCACCGAGGAGTATTACCGCGTCGCGATCAACCGCCTGAGGCCCGGCGGGCTTTTCTGCCAATGGATCCACTATTACACCATGCGTCCCGAGGACGTTCAAACCCTGGTCTCGACCTTCCTCCGGGTTTTTCCCAACGCCTCCCTATGGATCCCCTCCCGGGCGGAGCAGATGTCCTTGGGCGATGTCTTGCTCCTCGGCTCGTCGGAACCGTTGGTGATCAACGAGGCGCTCGTGGCCTCTCGTTTCCAGGACAAGCGTTTGTCCGCGGACCTTTCTTTTTGCGGTTTGACGCGCCCCCTGAATTTCTGGAGCCTCCGGATGGACGGGCAAGCCGGCCTATCGGTCTTCTCGCAAAACGCGCCTTCCAACCAAGACAGCCACCCCCGGGTCGAGTTCTCGGCGCCCAAATCGAATTACCGCACGGTCGAGGATGACATCCACGTCACCACGCTTCTCCACCAGGAACTCACCCTCTCCCGGGAAAGCGATCCGTACCCGTCGATGGGGCGTCCCTGGACGACTCCCGAAAAACACGCGATCATCCGCAACTGGCTGAACATGGGCATCTTGGGCCGCTCGGGAATGGCCGCCGAAACTCTTTACGCCGGGGGCGACCGTTCGGTGGATTTGTTGGCCGATTTGGGAAGGGTGGAGATCAACCGGAAGCGCCCGGAAAAGGCGCTCGCTTATATGAAAGAGGCTTACCGACGGTCGCCGAAAGACCCCTACGTCCGAAAATACACGGCCCGCGCCTTGTACCACCTCGCGGCGGCGATCGCCGGGCAAAATCCCGCCGAGGCCCTCAAGATGGCGCGGCAAAGCCTTTCATTATTGCCAGGCCAGGGCGACGCCACGAATCTCGCTCAACAACTCGATTCCCGGAACAAACGCGGGACCGGAAACCCCTGAATTCCTGATCGATCCACCGGCGCCCCAACGAGACGCCGGAATCCCGTCAGGCAGACGGGCTACGCCACCCGGCCGAATGGCCGCTCCCCCCAATCGCCGTATCGCTCACGCGCGTCACGCGTTTTCACGGGTGCGCTTTGGAAAAGCCGAAGCGCCTCAAGGCGGCCCCGAGATCCTGCCCGAGGCGATGTTCGTCTTTTTCAACATCAACCCGTCGGACCCACGCGACACGATGATGAAACGGTATTCCATTTCGACCCGCGGGGCCACGATCAGGATCCAGGGTTTTTGACGCTCGTTGAAGGAGTAACGACGGAAGGAATCGGCCAACAAGCCCGGCTTGAGGGCGTCGATCGTTCCGCAATGCTCGAAGATCCCGTCTTCGTTCGCCATGAACAACGAATAGTCGGCCGCGTCGTAATCGCGGACCCAGTCCAGGAAAAACCGGCCGCTCGCCTGGGGGCTCACATGGAGGTCCAACAACGGCCGGGTGAGAAGAAGATCGTATTCGGCCCGCGTGGGATTCCACTCGTAGGAGCCAATCACCGTCTCCACTTCTTCCTCCCCGACGGATGAAACGGACGTGAGGATCCATTTCCCCCCCGCCCACGCCATCGGCTCCGCGAGCCAGATATCCGTCGTGTTTTTGGGCTCGTCGCTCAATTTTTCGACGGACCCGGACGGAAGCTTCAAGTAGAGGTTGTAGCCCTTGAGCGTATCGGACACGGCCGGATCCCAACTCAAATGCAATCCGACGAGATCGACCATGCTCCGGATGTTGCTCGGCGGCGACGGAACAGGCGTCACCGTCTCCATCGGGGCCGTCACGGTCTCGACGGCGTCGAGGACTGGTTCCGGCGTGGGCGATGGCGTCTCCTTCGGCGAGTACTCGTAGTAAACCGGCTCGGAAGGGTAGCTTTTGCGGCCGCCCTTTCCGACGGTCCGTATGGTGATCTTGTATAGGACGTTCTTTTGCTTGCCGTTCAGTTTTATCGGCGAATCGGGGGTTTGGGTCACGATTTCCTTTCGATCGCCCCCCAGCGGCTTTTCCGTCACCTCGAATCCCGCGTAGGGGCCGATGGGCTTTTCCCAGCTCAGGAAGGCCTCGTCCCCCGAAGGCGTGACCTTGGGAAACCTCGGCGGGTTAGGCTCGTTGCCCGGCAGCCAATCCCCGCGCCAGCGATACAATCCCGATATCCGGTGGGTCACGCCCAGCCGGTTGAAGGGCTGGTAGGCGTAGTCGATCTGGAATCCCCGGGCCTTGACCCCGCAACCCGCCGTCAACCCCTCGTCCACGGTGTTGCCGATGAATCCCGCCCGGCCCGCGAACATGTCGTGGTACCAATACTCCGCGCCCCAGCCGTAACGCGGCTTCTGGCTGGTCCAGGGGACGGAAGCGTCCATGGCAAAGTCGATCGTGTGCAGGGGATGATTCAGTATTCGCCAGGCGGATCCGACCTTCACGGCGGCCGGAGTGTCCTCTTTTTCCTCTAAGCGGACCCTGGGCCCGAAATTCATCAGGCTGACCGCCACCGTGATGAACTGCGTGAAACGATAACGGGCGCCCACGTCCGCCAACACGCCTTCCCCGCTCATGATCCCAATCCGACGCGAGATGTATTTGACGGACGCGCCGGCGTGAAGGCGCTCGAAGGACCGGCCCCAGGCGAGGATCCAGGCGGTTTCCCGGGCCGAGACCTTCTCCGCCGAAGGATCCAGGGTGCTGTTGAACGGCGGCGCGCCCATCCCGATGTAACCCAATCCCACCACGCCGGGCCTGCCCACGGGGACGGCGAGGCCGATGAAATCAAAATGGACGTCCGCCACGAACTCGTAACGGCCGTATCCGATTTCCGGAAGCCGGATATTTCCCAACCCGGCCGGGTTGAAGGACAGGGTGTTGATGTCGTCGGCCATCGCGCTGAAGGCCTGTCCCAAGGCGTCCGGCCGGGCGCCTGTGGTCACCAACAGGAAATCCGCTCCCGTGGTCAGGGGACCCGCGGCCCACGACGGGTTTCCACAAAGCGCCAGGCCAAGCCAGACCGCCGGAAGCCAGGCGCGCGGGTCGGGGATTCTCAAGCGGCTCATTTCTTGTACACCAGGACTTTCAGGATTTCCCTTCCCCTCGGATCCTCCTTCAGCACCAGGTAGAGGCCAGTGGAAAGGGGCTTCCCCCGGTCGTCCTTTCCGTCCCAGTAAAGGTTGTGGAGTCCGGGGGGCCGGGTCCCGCTCATCAGGACGCGAACAGTCGTGCCGGTCACGTTGTAAACGCGGATCTCCACGTTTTCGTTCCCGAGCGTGCAGAAAAGGATCCTCAGGGGAGGACCCGTCAACACGGGGAACTCATTCGCGCTCAAGGCGAACGCGCAGGGCACGGTGGGGGTCGGCGTGCTGGTTCCGGTCGAGGTCGGGGTCAAGGTGCTCGTGCCGGTGTGCGTCATCGTTGGGGTCAACGTCTCCGTGGGGGTCCAGGTCCAGGTGAGCGTGAGACTTGGCGTCGGCGTCCAAGTGGGCGTGTCCGTGAAGGAGCTGGTGAAGGTGGGCGTCGGCGTCAAGCTGTCCGTCGGCGTGTCCGTGAAGGTACTCGTAAAGGTCGGCGTGAAGGTTGGCGTGTCCGTGCTCGTCGCGGTGGAAGTCGCCGTATCCGTCTCGGAAGGCGTAGCCGTAGGCGAGAACGTCTCGGTAAAGGTCTGAGTGAACGTCGGCGTGTCAGTCGGGGTGTTCGTGACCGTGTCGGTCGATGTCGGCGTATCCGTGCGGGTGGCGGTGTCGGTGAAAGTCTCGGTCGCCGTGAAGGTGTGGGTGAAGGTCAAGGTGTGCGTCGAAGTGAATTCAAGGGTATCCGTGAATGTCGGAGTGGAAGTCGCCGTGTCAGTCCAGGTAAATGTCGGGGTGTCGGTTCGGGTAAACGTTGGGGTGTCCGTACGAGTAAACGTGGGAGTATCGGTCCGGGTAAACGTCGGGGTATCCGTGCGAGTAAACGTGGGAGTGTCGGTCCGGGTAAACGTTGGGGTGTCCGTACGGGTAAACGTGGGTGTGTCGGTCCGGGTAAACGTGGGCGTGTCAGTTCGGGTAAACGTTGACGTGTCGGTCCGGGTAAACGTCGGGGTATCCGTGCGAGTAAACGT
>CAZSKE010000264.1:0-1369 GCA_964607325.1 uncultured bacterium
TGGCTCTCGTGGTGATGTCGGTGGCGCTTCGGATGTCCAAACCCGAGGTGTTCACCGGCACGATCGACCAGTGGGCCGGGTGGTCCCAGTATTTGGAGGAACTCCGGGCGCCCGCCATGCCTTACCTTCCCGGGGCCTGGGCCTCGGAGGTCGTCCTGGGCTCTCTGTACGGTCGATGGGATTTGTTCGCGCGCGGGCTTCTCAAACTGTTCGGGTGGGGAATTCCGTTTTTGGCCCTCGTTTTTTTTCTTTCCAAGACTTGGTTTGGCCGGGGATGGGCCCACGCCCAGGAATCGGTGGGATTGCCGGCTCCGCATCGCGGGAAAATGGGGCCGTGGCTTGAAAAGGCGTTTTTCTTCCTTCCGCGTCCTCTTCGAGCCCTTCTGGTCAAGGACCTGCTGGTTTTCGCGAGGGACCCGACCCAATGGGCCCAGTTGTCGCTCCTGCTCAGCCTGATCGGGGTCTACCTTTACCACTACCGGAAAATCCCGTTGGACGCCTACGCGGATTACCGCAACCTGATTTTCTTCCTTTCGATGGGTTTTTCAGGCTTCGTGGTGTCGGCCGTCGCGGTGCGGTATATCTTTCCCGCCGTGAGTCTGGAGGGAAGGTCATTTTGGATCATTCGCTCCAGCCCGATGACCACGCGGCGCTTTCTTTGGGGCAAGTTTCTCCTGGCGTTTTTCCCCATGGCCGCCCTCTCCCTCGCGGTGATGGCGGTTTCCATCTCCGTCATGAAGGTGGATCGAACGATGGCGATCCTTTCGCTCGTGACGATGCTCTTCCTGTCGCTGGGCTTGACCGCGCTTGGCGCGGGTTTGGGCGGCGTTTTCACGTACTTCAAGGCGGATAACGCCTCGCAGATCTCGACGAGTCTGGGCGGGTACGTGTACGTAATGCTTTCGGTGACCTTCATTTCTCTCGTGCTTTTGGTGGAAGCCACTCCGGTGAGGGTTTATTATCATCGGCATTCTTTCGAGCGGATGATCGAGGCGCCTTGGGAGTGGTTCGTGCCTTGTTTTTTCTTCTTCGCGTTGCAACTGGCGACTCTCCTGACGCCGATGAGGCTCGGGGAGCGTCGTTTGGAGGAGCAAGAGATATAGAACGCCACACAGAACCGTCTGGACCGCCCAACTCACGCGGCTGGGCCCGTTCGACAGGCTCAGGGCTAGGCCCATTCGACAGGCTCAGGGCTAGGCCCCGGCCAGCCCGATTCACGAAGTCGGAGTGGCGGAATAGGGTCTTAAAACCCTCGCTTTCCTTGGTGAGCTTTGGGATGAAATCAGTGGGTCTTTATGGTTTTGCAAAGGTTCTTCGTGGGGTGGTGAAAAAGCGCTCTCGATCGGAAACGTTCGAAAACGGGGAAGCC
>CAZSKE010000264.1:1379-4117 GCA_964607325.1 uncultured bacterium
TCTGAGCTGAAAACCGGGGGGTAGCGTGGCATTTCGCGATTGGATCAAGGCGAGTGGCGAGGGTCTTCTTCTGATCCTGGTCACGACCACCCTTTACTTGTTGGCGTTGATCAATTTCCCGATTTTTTCGGAGGATGCCTGGCGCATATTTCGCGAGGACTTCCAAGGCTTTTTTCCGATCTCGACGATGGGCGTGGCGGCCGCCAGCGTGACCGTTTTCGCCCTGGCGGGGGCCCTCTTGGCGCATTGGGCCCCGACCCTGAGCTGGCGCTCCCTGTCCTGGTTTTGGGTGGCGATGTATTTGGTCTTCTGGGCGAATCCCGCGGCCGGGTTGGCCCTCGAAATGAAATCCATCATTCCCCTCCTGCCGGTTTTATCGGGCGTCGTCGCCCTAGGGCTGATTTTTAAATTGTTGGGAATCTTTAAGATGGAAGGCCAAGTCTCGCTCCCGCTTGCCACGTGGCGCTCCCGATTCGCGAAGGTTTGGCTGGTGATTTGGATGGGTTTCTTGCTGGGCCTTTCCTCGGTTTTGATTTCATCCTGGAAACCGCCCCACCACTCGCATTTTGTTCTGGGAATAGCGGCCATGCTCCTGTCGGTATCAAGTTATCGGCTGGTGGAGCGATTGCGCGTGTCGGAGGGCGGCACGATCGTGGAAGGGAAGACCGCCTGGAAGTGGATGCTTGGAACATGGGCTTTTCTCGTCGCCGCTTATTTGACGCTCCGGTTTTGGATGGACGCGTTCTAAGACGATTCAATAACGCGGCGTCGGGAAGACCCGGGTTTCGCGCGGTGGGTGGAAAAGGGGAGAAATGAAACGCGATAAAATCCTCATCGTCGGCGGAGGATTGGTGGGCATGGCCGCCGCCTGGCATCTGTGCAAGCGCCGTTTCCATCCGGTGGTGTTGGATCGGAGAACCGCCGGTTTGGAGGCCTCGGCGGCGGGCGCCGGCATGCTTCCGCTTCACAGCGTGGCTTTCGACACGGAAGCCCTCTACGAACTGAGCCGACTCAGTGACCGGTTGTATCCCGGCTGGATTCGGGAAATTCAAAAAGCCTCGGGTTGCGATCCCGAGTGGGAGGTATCGGGCTCGCTGGGGCTTCTTCACAACGATCGGGAGGAGGCCAACGCCGGGGCTCTGGGTAAACGCCTCGTGTCACTGGGTTTGAAGGTGGAGTGGTTGACGGGAAAAGAGGCCCGTCGAATCGAACCGGTCCTCAAGGACGATGTGCGGGCGGCGATGAGCCTGCCGGAAACCGTCCAGATTCGGCCTGCCGCTTTGTGCGGGGCGGTGGCCGCGGCCCTGGAGGCGAAGGGCGTGAAGTTTCGCGCCCACGAAGCCGTGGAGGCTTTGGTGGTGGAAGGGCGTCGGATCAAGGGTGTTAAAACCTCCGCCGGTATTCTGGAAGCGGATAAGGTGCTATTGGCCTCCGGGGCGTGGACTTCCGATCTTTTGCGACCCCTCGGCGTGGACTTGCCGGTTTTTCCGCTTCGCGGTCAGGTGCTTCTTCTTCAGGGACCCTCCGGGCGCTTGAAACGCATCCTTTTCTCTTCGGGGTTCTACCTGGTCCCCCGGAGGGGAGGGGAGCTTTACGTGGGCAGTACCCTGGAAAAAGCGGGTTTCCACCGGGAAGTGACGCCCGCCGGGTTGACATCCCTCTCTTCGGCCGCCCAGGACATGGTGCCGGGTCTTCAACCGCTCCGTGTCTCCGGGTATTTTGCGGGATTTCGTCCAGGATCCGAGGACGGCCATCCATTCCTGGGGCCGGTCCCGGGGATCGAGGGACTTTTCATCGCGGCGGGACACCATACCCACGGCCACCTCTTGGCGCCCGCCACAGGGCACCTGATGGCGCAACTTCTCGCGGACGGCAAGACGGACTTGCCGCTGGAACCCTTCCGCGTCGGCCGTAAACCTCACGAGCTTCAATCCCCCTGGTGGATGAGACTTTCGGCTTCTTGAGCTAGTCGGACGGGGAAGGTTCGACCGGTTCAATTCAAATGAGGACGACACGCGCGAGCGAATCGAAGAAATCAAGCGCGTTTTACGCCTCGATCGTCCCATGGGGCGATGGCCTCGGTTTTCCAGATCAATTTTCTATCATCTATTATGCAATTGCTCGGCGGCTCCGCTGGAGCCGCTGAGGTATGATGAGCCAACTCGATGTGGAGGTGACGCATGGCGTCCCGGGGTTCTTCCTTTCTTTTCCCTTTTCTTCAGGATATTCCCCTGTTCAGGAGGCTCCCGCCTGACGTGGCGGGACGTCTTTTCCGGACGGGTAAGACCCACATCATTCGGGCGGGGCGGGCCATCGTGACCGAGGGGAAAGGCGGGGGCGACCTCCATATCCTGGTCAGCGGGAGGGTGGAGGTCATTAAAAAAGGCCCAGGCGGCAAGTTCAAAAGTCTCGCGACGCTCGGGTGTGGGGAACTCTTTGGTGAAATGAGCGCCTTCGACGGTGGCCGTTATTCCGCCACCATTCGCGCGATCGGGGATTGCGCGGTGCATATCATTCGAGGCAAGGATTTCCACGCGTTTCTCAAGAAGAATCCCGCGGCGTCCTATGAAATCCTGACGACACTGGTCCAAATGCTTTCCTCCCGCCTTCGAAGCATGAACGTGGCCGTGTCGAAAAAGGATTGATCCGTGAAGGTATTGATCATCGGGGGCACGGGGCTGATGTCCACCTTCATCGCCCGACAGCTTTTGGAGCGCGGCGATGATGTCACCTTGTTC
>CAZSKE010000265.1:0-3042 GCA_964607325.1 uncultured bacterium
TCGGTTCTCGGACAAAGTCATTCGGGCGTCGGCCACCAACGGCTGGGTATCCACGCCGCCTACCATGAACGGGTTGATGTCGAGTTCCTGGATCTGCGGGAAATCGGTGACCAGCTGGCTGATGCGTTGAAGCGCCTGGGCGATGGCGGGAATGTTGACCGCCGCCTGTCCCCGGGCGCCCTGAAGCAACGCGTAGGACCGCGTCTGGGTCAACATCTGGAAGGCCTCGTCGGCCGTCAAGGGCGCCAAGTGGAAAGCCACATCCTTCAGGACTTCCACGAAGATGCCTCCCAGACCGAACATGAGCATGGGGCCAAACTGGGGATCCCGGGTCATGCCCAGGATGACTTCCAGGCCCCGCGGGCCCATTTTCTCGACGAACACGCCGTCCAGGCGCGCGTCGGGGGCGCGCTGTTTGATCCGGAGCATCATGAGGTCGAACGCGTCCCGTACGGCGTCCCGATGGGACAGGTTCAATTTGACGCCGCCCACGTCCGATTTGTGGATGATATCGCGCGAGGATATCTTCATGGCAACGGGATAACCCACGCGTTCCGCGGCGTCGACGGCGTCGTCCGCCGTGACCGCGAGACGGCCTTCGGGCACGTTGAACTCGTAAGCCCGCAACACTTCCTTGGAGTCGGCCTCGCCGATCTGGAGTCGGCCTTCCTTCCAATTGCGCTGGAAGACGCGTTCCACGCGCCGTCGGTTCACGGGGAAACGCGTGACCACTCGGACAGGCCGGTTGCGCCAGGCCGAGTAATCCACCATGGCTTTCAAGGCCCCCACGGCCCTTTCGGGCGCGGGAAAGTCGGGAAGGCGGTTCGCCACCAGGGTCTCGCGCCCTGGCAGGACGTCGGAGCCTCCCATGAAGACGGCCAGCACGGGTTTCGTCCCCAGGAGATTTTTCGCGATGACGAGAGCCGTTTCGGCGGGTTGGGTCATGGACTGGGGGGTGAGGATGACGATCACCGCGTCCACCTCATCGTCCTCCTGGGCGGCCCGCACCGCCAAGGCGTAACGTTCCGGATCCGCGTCCCCCAGAACGTCGATGGGGTTCCCCACGCTGGCGGCCGCCGGCAGTTTGCTCTTCAAGGCCGCGGCGTTCATGCGATTCAGGTTGGCGACGACGAGGCCCGCCTGCTCGACGGCGTCGGCGGCCATGGCTCCCGGCCCCCCGGCGTTCGTCACGATCGCCACCCGGTTTCCCTTGGGCAGGGGCTGCATAGCGAATGCCGTGCTGATGTCCAGCAGATGCTCGAAGGTCTGCGCCCGAATCACCCCGGCCCGGTGGAACGCCGCGCCGTAGGCGAGGTCGGCCCCCGCCAGACTTCCGGTGTGGGAACTCGTGGCCTTTTGCCCCGCCGAGGTGACCCCGGCCTTCAGCACCACCACGGGCTTGACCGAGGCCGCCCGCTCCGCCGCGTGCAGGAAGGCGTCCCCCATGGCGATGGATTCCAGGTAAGCCGTGATGACCTTGGTTTGGTCGTCCTCGGCGAAGGCCTCGAAAAAATCGTTTTCGGAGAGGTCCGCCTTGTTCCCGATGGAAACGAGCTTGGAGAACCCTTGATGGCGCTCGGCCGCCCAATCCAGGACGGCGCACATGAGCGCGCCGGACTGGGAGATCAGGGCGATGTCGCCCTCTTTGGGCATGTGCTTGGCGAAAGACGCGTTGAGGTGAATGTGGGTGTTGATGTGTCCCAGGCAGTTCGGGCCCAACAAGCGGGCGCCGTTGGCGCGGATCATCTCCGCGATTTCCTTCTCCAACGCCGCGCCCTCGGCGCCCACTTCCTTGAATCCCGCGGTGATGATGGTGATGGCCTTGGCGCCGGCGTTCAACAGCATTTCGACCGAGCTCTTCACGACGGCGGAGGGCACCACCACGACGCCGAGATCCAAAGGATCCTTCAGATGCTTGAGGTCGGGATAGCACGGCTGTCCCAACAACTCGCTCGTCGTGGGGTTGACCAGGATGATTTTGCCTTGATAACCGCCATGAAGGAGGTTGTAGGCGATGGAGTGCCCGACTTTGCCGGGGGTCTTGGAGGCCCCGACGACCGCCACGGATTTTGGGACAAGAAGCGATTCCAGCAAGGCGGTATCCTAGGGATGAACTCGGACGTAATACTGTCCGGCGAGAAAGTAGAATTCTATAAGATTTGATCAATATAACTTATGTCAAACGTCACAAAAAACACAAAACCCAATGTAAATAACAGTTTTAGGGCTATGTCTTTTGTCATATTTTGCCATTATCATTCCTTAACGATTCATCCCAATAACCTTTATGCTATTTAGAATGTTATTGGCGAATTTCAGCAAAGGAGCCTAACCGAGGAAATTTCCAGATTAAAAAATCCGGTCGTGAATTCATCCGTTCAGAAAAACAAAGGTCACATGACAATTCCGGAATAACGTGTATGCCGAGAGTCATATCGCTTCCGGTTGATTCAAATCAAAATGGTGCCCGTTTGTTACCGTTCGGCGAGTGGATCCATTTGTCGTCAGGCGAATCCCGAGCCTACTCCAACCTTTAAAAGGAGCCGTCATGGCTGAAACCAAGCAATCGATCACTTCCCTGCAAGGGCAGGTGGAGAAATTCCCCCCTTCGACCGCCGCCCAAGCCCGGGCCCACATCAAAAGCTTCGATCAATACAAGAAAATGTACGACCGCTCCATCAACGATTCCCACAATTTCTGGATGGAGCAGGCCCAGACCCTGACGTGGTTCAAGAAACCCACGGTCTCCATGAAATGGACTTGGGACACCGCGAAAAAAATCATCGAGCACACTTGGTTCGAGGACGGGGAGCTGAACGTCTCGGTCAATTGCCTGGACCGAAATCTCGCCACGCGGGGAAACCAAACCGCCATCCTATGGCAAGGCGAGAAGGACGAGGAAGTCCGCAAGGTCACCTACTCGGAGCTTCACAAGGAAACCTGCCGGTTCGCCAACGTGCTTCTTTCCCTGGGCGTCAAGAGAGGCGATCGCGTCTGCATCTATCTCCCCATGATTCCTGAAGCCGCGGCCGTCATGCTGGC
>CAZSKE010000265.1:3052-4069 GCA_964607325.1 uncultured bacterium
GCCATGCACTCCATCGTCTTCGGCGGGTTCTCCGCCGAGGCCCTGGCGACCCGCATCCAGGATTCGGGCTCTCATGTCCTGGTCACCAGCGACGTCAGCTATCGCGCCGGTAAGGCGATCGGTCTCAAAACCATCGCCGACCAAGCCCTGACGACTTGCCCCGACCTCAAGCATGTGGTCGTGGTGAAGCGCGGCGACGGCAACGTGCCGATGACCGCAGGCCGGGACTCCTGGTATCACGACGTCATGGCCAAGGCCTCGGACCAAAACCAGGCCGTCCCCATGAAGGCCGAGGATCCCCTCTTCATTCTTTACACCTCGGGTTCCACCGGAAAGCCCAAGGGTGTGCTCCACACCACCGCCGGTTATCTCCTGCACGCGGCGTTGTCCCACAAGTACATCTTCGACTACCACGACGGCGATGTTTACTGGTGCACGGCGGATATCGGATGGGTCACGGGGCACACGTACATCGTGTACGGCCCCTTGGCCAACGGGGCCACCTCCTTGATGTTCGAGGGTGTTCCCACTTATCCGGACGCCGGACGGTTCTGGCAGGTCGTGGCCAAGCACAAGGTCAACATCTTCTACACGGCGCCCACCGCCATCCGATCCTTGATGCGCGAGGGTGAGCAGTGGCCGGCCAAGCACGACCTCTCGAGTCTGCGGACCCTGGGTTCGGTCGGAGAACCCATCAACCCTGAGGCCTGGATGTGGTACCACAAGAACATCGGCAAGACGAATTGCCCCATCGTGGACACCTGGTGGCAAACCGAGACCGGGGGCATCCTGATCACCCCCCTGCCGGGCGCCCACACCACCAAGCCGGGATCGGCCTCGCGGCCCTTCTTCGGGGTGGATCCGGTGGTCCTGCAGGACGACGGGAAGCCTTGCGGGGTCAACGAGGGCGGCAAGCTTTGCATCAAGCGCCCCTGGCCCGGCATGATGCGCACCACCTATGGCGACCACAACCGGTTCATCGAGACCTACTTCTCGATGTACGCGAACCTGTATTTC
>CAZSKE010000266.1:0-4068 GCA_964607325.1 uncultured bacterium
AGTCAGCGGGTTTGCCTTGATGGAGACGAACGGCTCGATCAACTGGGTCAGCGCGTCCAGCCCGGAGCTGGCGGTAATTTCCGGCGGCAGACTGTACGTCAGTTCGGGGTCCACCAGCGCGATGCGCGGCAACATCAGCGGACTGCGCAGGCTTACCTTGACGTTCTGCTCCGGCGATTCAAGCACAGCGTTGCGCGTCACTTCCGCGCCGGTCCCCGCGGTGGTGGGGATCGCGATGTAGGGCAGCGGAGCATTGACCAGAGGCTGTCCCTTGCCGATCACTTCGAGGTAATCGAAGATGTTGCTGGGGTTGGTCCTCAGCGCCGCGAGACGCCCTTCCTTGTCGGTGACCACCGCGTATTCCACGTCGCCTCGGGAGGTGGTATCCCCGGCCTTCCAGACCCGGGCCTGGATCCGCCCGTTCAAATCGTCCAGAGTCTCGAACACCCGCTTCTGCCACGGCGCCAGACCCGCGGTGAGGTCCAGGTCCGCGCTTCCGCCCGATTCCACCTGAACGACGTCCTTCACGAACTGCATCAACGTGATATTCACATCCCCCTCGGTTTGTTCCTGGGTCAAGTGGGACAGGAGGGGGTCCACGGAATTGAACGCGAGGCTTTTCACCTGGGACTCGCCCCGCTCAATCGCCTGTCGAACCAAGGTCTGACGGACCTGGTTCAGGACCATCCAGGTCACGGAACCCATGACGATACCGATGAGGATGGTGAGAACCAGGACGAATTTCATCCGAAGGGAAAAGAGATGTTTCTTCCGTTTGACGGGGAGGGGTGGCTGGGATGTGGCTGGAGTCACGGAAAACCCTCGAAACGCTCAGCGTTATTCAAATCACGACATTTTACACCAAGATTCAGGATAGACCCAGGGAGGATGGAAAAATCAGCGCCGACCGGCGCGGCGAGTGGTTCCCGTCACGCGTTTGCGGTTCTTGAAACCCGGTTTCGCGGGTCCCGGAGGCTTCGAAGCGCCCCCCGAGGGCTTTTGAAGGGCCCGGACCTCCTCCTCGGAGAGCTTTCGCGACTCGCCCGGGAGCAGTTTGCCCAGTCGCAACGGCCCGAACCCCACGCGTTTGAGTTTCACCACCGGATGCCCCATGGCCTCGAAAAGGCGCCGCACAAGCCGGTTACGACCCTCGCGAACCGTCACGCGCACATAGGAATTCCGCTCCATCCTCCGCTCGGGTTCCACCTCCGCCCTGGCCCATCCGTCCTCCAGACGGATGCCCTGGGCCATGCGATCGAATTCGTCCCTCGACAGAATGCCCTGCACTTTCGCCAGATAGATCCGGGGGACCTGGAATTTCGGATGGAGCATTTTCTGGGCCAACTCCCCGTCGTTGGTCAGGAACACCAGGCCCTCGGTGTGGAAATCCAGGCGGCCCACGGGAAACAGGCGGCCGGCGCCGAGCTTGCGGACCACGTCCCCCAAGGCCGGGCGCCCCTCGGGGTCTTCCACGGTACTCATCATTCCGTCGGGTTTGTAATAGAGGTAGTAATGGAAGGTTTCGACAAAAACGCGGCGACCATCCACCTTGATGGCGTCTCGTGAGGGATCCACGCGGCGGCCCAGATCCAACACGATCTCGCCGTTGACCGTGACGGCGCCCCGGCGAATGAGCTCATCGCCCCCTCGGCGCGAGGAAACACCCGACCTGCCCAGGAATTGGTTTAAACGCATGATCCATCCGGAAAGAGTGATGGGCGAATCGCCGCTAGCGGAGCGCGAAGAAATTCTTCAGCGCCCTGCCGGCGATCGACGGAAAACGCGCGGCGAGCCTGGAAGGCCGTCAAACGCCGCCATCGGGAGGGCCGGGCTCGGGGGACGGCGTTTCCGGGTCGGGCGCCGCGGTTGCCGTCTCCGCCCCCGGGGGCGGCGCGTCGAGATCCAGGGGAGGCAGGCCCAACTTGGCCTCCCGGCGGCGCAATTCGCCCTCCATTTCACGCATGAGATCGGTCGAAAGCTGGTTCCCGGCCAGTTCCTGTATCTCGGAAACGCGCGGCAGGTCCGAAAGATCCTTCAGCCCGAAGTGCACCAGGAATTCGTGGGTCGTCCCGTACAAAAGGGGTCTACCGACCGCCTCGGCGCGTCCCAGGATCCGGATCATCTTCTTCTCGAGCAGGGTCTGCATCATGTTGGCCACATCCACGCCTCGGATGGCCTCCACTTCGGCGCGGGTGACGGGTTGTTTGTACGCGATGATGGCCAGGGCCTCCAGCGCGGGTTTGGATAACCGGGTGGTGATGACCACCTTGTACAGTTCCTTGGCCCATTTGTGGTACTCGGGGCGGGTCAAGAACTGGAACCCTTCCCCGATCTCGACGACCTGGAAACTGCGACCCAACCCCTCGACTTCCGCCTGGAGTTCCTTGAAGGCCGCGGTAACCTCCTCGGCCGTGGTGTCCTTCAGCAGGGAGGCCGCGCGCTTGACCGTCAGGGGTTGCTCACTGACGAACAAGAGGCTTTCGAGGACGCGTTTTAGCTTTTCGTTTTCCATCTCACTCAATCCGTCACTTGCGTTTTGGTCTCGGCCGCGGGGGCGGAGCCCTCTTGGCTCCGCACTCCCGAATCTCGGCCTCGACTGGAGGTCTCGGCCGCGGGGGGCGCGTTTTCGGTCAAGAACAAGCGGATCTCGCCAAAGGCGCCTTGCTGAAACGCCTTGACCAACCTCAGGCGTACCAACTCCAAAAGCGCCAGGAAGGTGACGATCCGCTCGAGTTTCGACTTCAACGGCCCCAACAACTCCTTGAACTCGACCTCCCGTTTTTCCTGCAATAAATCCATGAGGTCGTTGATCTTCTGGGTGACGGTCACCTCGGGATGAACCAGTTCGGTGGTGAAATCCTGCTGACTGTGGATCAAGACGTCCTTGAAAGCGCTGAGAAGCCCGAACAAGGTGACCTCGACCAGGTGCTGTTCCTCGGCCGATTCTTTCCAGGAATCCGGCATGTTGCGGGGAAACAAACGGCCGCGATCCTTCTCCAGGTCCCCCAGGCGATCGGCGGCTTCCTTGAACTGCTTGTACTCGATGAGCCGACGAACCAGTTCGGCCCTCGGGTCCTCCGGTTCCTCGCCCTCGGCGGCGGGGTCGGGTGGGAGCAACATGCGGCTCTTGATCTGCATCAGGGTGGCGGCCATGACCAGGAAATCCCCCGCCACTTCCAGGTTGAGAGCCTGCATGAGCTCCAGGACCGCCAGGTATTCCTTCGTCAACAACGCGATGGGGATGTCGTAAATATCGACCTGGTGCTCCTTGATGAGGTGGAGCAGAAGATCCATGGGACCGTCGAAAGCGGGCAGGGTGATCTGGTAGGTGGGCTTTTGGTCCTCCGGGTGGAGGATTTCCTTGAGAACCGTCGCGATGGAAGGCTCCAAGGGAGGGATCCCGGGCAAGGGGCCGTTTTCAATCGCCACGGGACTTTCATCGGGGGCCGGGGAAACATCCCCGGAATCCGACGCGCCCGGTCTCTCGCCTTGGTGAGCCATCTCGGAACCGGGGGTGACGCCTTCCGGTTCAGGCGCCTCCCGTCGATCGGCCTCGACTTCGGGAGGGATGGGTTGGGATTCGTCGGTCATGGACGGGAGATCCTGATAAGTTTGAAGGATGATACAACCCCGGAAGGCCGGGCGCCAGCCTTTGCTGGTCGCTCCGGGAGTGAGCGGCTCAAGCCGAGGTGAAACCCATGAAGCCCTTCAGTTTCGAGCGCGGGATGCCGGTCACCTCGTAAACCTGGGTCATGGTATGGGAGGCCACCTCCCGAACGCGTTTGGCGCCCTCGATCAAAACATCCTCCACCAGGTCGGGCTTCTTCTCCAGTTCCCGTCTTTTCTCGCCGACGGCGCCCCCGAACGCGCTCTCCAGCTTGGACAAAAGACGCTTCTTGGCCTCGCCGTATCCCATCCCGCCCTTTCGGAAGGCCTCGCCCATTTCGGCCGCCTCCTCGGGCGTGGCCAACAACTTGTAGAGAAGGTAAATCGTGTTGGTCTCGGGGTCTTTGGGGTCGTTCACCCCCTTGGAATCCGTGACGATGGACATGACCTTCTTTTTGATCT
>CAZSKE010000267.1:0-4036 GCA_964607325.1 uncultured bacterium
GTGGGCAAGGGCTGCGCCAAGGCCCTGCACGGCATGGGGGCGCGGGTCATCGTGACCGAGATCGACCCCATCTGCGCCCTGCAGGCGTCCATGGAGGGTTACCAGGTGGCCACCGTCGAAGACACCCTGGGCGTGGGTGACCTGTACGTCACCACGACCGGCAGCTGCGACGTGATCCGCATCGAGCACATGGAGAAGATGAAGACCGAGGCCATCGTGTGCAACATCGGGCATTTCGACAACGAGATCCAGGCCGAGAAACTCATCGCCTACCCGGGCATCCAGCGCGTCAACGTGAAGCCCCAGTACGACAAGTACATCTTCCCGGACGGGCATGTGATCTACCTGTTGGCCGAGGGTCGCCTCGTGAACCTGGGTTGCGCCACAGGCCACCCTTCGTTCGTGATGTCCAACTCCTTCACCAACCAGACCCTGGCCCAGTTGGACCTTTGGAAGAACAAGGGAAAGTACAAGGTGGGCGTCTACCGGCTTTCCAAGGAACTGGACGAGGAGGTCGCGCGACTGCACCTGGAAAAGATCGGCGTGAAGCTGACCCGGCTGACCGACAAGCAGGCGAAATATATCGGCGTGCCGGTCAACGGGCCGTACAAGCCGGAGCATTACCGCTATTGAGGCTTGGAATGTCGAACCCGGCGGCCACCCAAAAGGTGGCCGCCGTTTTTTTATGTGTTCGTGCGGGATTTACGAAGAAGGAAACCTATTTCACCCCGGGGTCCTACCCCACCTTGAGGGAACCCATATAATGTTAGCCGTTCTTATTCCCCCGACAGCCCGCCGATCTGGACGGAGCCCTGTCCGGCGCGCAGGCCTAACAAGCGTTAATTCAACACGATCACCTTCCCCACCGCCCGGTCGCGTTGGGTTTCAACAAGCACGTAATACAGGCCGTTTGACAGCGGCTTCCCTTCCCGGTCCTTCAACTCGATCTCCGTGTCCATCGCCCCCGCCTTCTGAGGTCCCAGTTCCACCATGTTCAACACCCGGTAAGCCGTCGTGACCAGTTTGACGTTCACACAGTCCACGTCCCAGCAGGCGTTGGCCCGCACCCGAACGACCACCCTCCCCTTGGACGGGTTGGGATACACCACCGGCGGATCGGGACGGCCCTCCCGGCAGCCCGGGGTTGGGATGGCGGGGGGATGGGTGGTTGTGGGGGTGATGGTGGCCGTCGGCGTGTCCGTGGGCCAGACGGGAGGTGTGAGGCACAGTGAGTAAACATGATTATCGCCGGTGAATGGTGAAAAATTGGTCGAGACCGATTCAAAACATACGCAGTTTCCGGTTGAACTGATTGTGGAAAACGCACTACTGGCATTGCCAAGGCTTCCCGATGAATCCCGGCTGATGATCGTCCTTGTCCCGGTGGTCCGATCAAAAAGATAAACCTGCTTATCATAGTCATAATCATAAACAACCTTACTTCCATCGTAGGAAATGCAGGGGAAATTGGCCTGGTAGCCTCCTTGATATAAATGCTGCAATCCGTTTACGTCCCTAGAGATGATCTCCAACCCGCCCGTTTTCCGGTCATACAGGAAGACATCGTGGAAATCGCCGTTGACATCCCCCGGAACAATATTGGAGGCGCGCGATACGAACGTCACGACGCTCCCGTCCCCGCTGATGTTGACGGTGAAACAATCTCCATTGCCGGGTATCCCCAAGGGATCGACGCTGATACAGGTCACCGCGTGGGCCTGGCGGTCATACAGGTACGCCTGAAAGTCGCCGTTTCCGATCCCCGGCACTAGGTTGGTGGCTGCCACGATGTACGCCACCCACCGGCCATCGTCGCTCACCACGGCGGTTTGGACCGGCCCGTTCGCCATCTCGCCGCTTCCGTTCACGCTCACGAGTTCCGTCGTGCCCGCCCACCGGTCCCTCACGTACGCCTGGCGCGGCTCGCCTCCGGGCCCCGGGCCGCCGGTCGTGAAGGCCACGTACTGTCCGGAATCGGTGATGAAGGGTATACCGACCCCCTCCACCATGGGGCTCCCGTCGGGCAGGGCGTTCACCAGTTCGTGGGTCTTCGTGGCGCGGTCGTAGACGAAGGCGTTGACGCCGCCGACCCCCGGCAACAAGTTCGATGCGTGGGAAAAGAACGCCACATACCTGCCGTCCCCGCTGATGGTCGGGCGGCCACTTCCATTCGAGTCGCCGGGCTGGCCCGAGGCGTCGCAACTCGCGCATTCCACCGCACCCGTCGCCATGTCCTTAACGTAGACTTGCGTGCCCGGGCTGGGTCCTGTCCCCGCCACCAAATTACCGGCTCCGGAATCAAATACTACGATTCTGCCGTCCCGGTTTATCGCGTTATTAATTGATGCGTTGTCGGCAGGTATCCCATCAGACCTCACGCTGACGAGGATGGGACCCGCGCCACGCACCCATCCCGGCATGGCCTGGAGGAACAGGCATACCAAGAATATTGTTGTGATACGGCGGCCCATGGCTGTCACACCCCACGGCCCATCATACCCCTTTGAGCAAAACGCCGCGGCAGGCCGAAAACCTCCGGTATTTCCAACCTGTTACGGATCAAACTCGCACCAGGCGTCGTAGAAGATCAAGTTCATGTTGGGCACGCCCGAGACAGCCGTCAATTGGATATAAAACGACATCTCATCCGTCGACGCCGGCAGGTTGGAAGTGACGTCCCCAAGGCTCTGTCCGTCCATCTGGTACACCACCCGGTTGTTGGCGTCGTCGAAGCACATGCTGAAGACGTGCGGGTCGGCAAGCGCTGCCGCTGCCAGCGTCGGTGTGTATCCGGTTCCGCCCACGCCTGTCGATGCAGCGCCCTGGAATGGGCGGGCCTGCGAATAAAGCAACCCCATTCCCACACAACCGATGCTGGCCAAGTTGTCATCATTCGACGGCGGTGCCATGGTGAAGAAACCGCACCACAACCTCGCATTCTGCGTCGTCCCCAGGTCGTCCACCCTGAACTTCACGTGGAGTTTGGGCTTGTAGATGCGCCTCATTTTCTGGTTGGCGGAGATGGAACAGGTGTTCCCCGTGTTGATTTGCATCGACCGGTACATCCCCGTCGTGTCGGAGCCGCCCCCGTAGCCCATCGGATGGATCTCGCTCGCGACGATCCCAACCCCCTCCGTGGCCGACGCCACACCTCCATGCAAGGCCCACCACCTCTTCTGGCTATACCCCTTCGCCTCCCCCAGCCCCTTCGCCGCCAGCCCGTTGTCCGTCAGGCGGATTCGCGGGTCCACCGGCCGGTTCGACACAAGGTCCTTCACCACCACGATCCGGTCCAAGACGTCGGCCTCTAGCGCATATCCCACCGTCGCCCCGTCCGACCCGATCATCCGGCATCCCTGCCAACGGCTCCCGTTCCCCGACAGGTTGGTCACGATGCTACCCGTACAAGCGGGCGCGAAGAATGTGGTGTCCACCACTTCCGCCACCGCGTCATCAAGGGGCCCGTACGCCACCGCAGCCCCGTCCTCCTTCTGGTGCACGAAGCAGTCGCGCACCGTGCAGCCGTTCAGGCGCGTGATCACCGCCGACCCCTGCGACCCTTCGGTGGAGAGGTAGCAATACTCGATGATCGCCCCGTTGTTGGCCTCGTAGATGGCGTTCCCCTGCGCCTCCAGGGCACAGTACGAGAGTTTTCCGCCCGACAGGTAGTTGACCGTCCTCACCTCCGGCCCCCCGGGTTGCAAGGTGCTCAGGCGGCTGTTGCGGATCGTCCCCGACAGCCCGCCGATCAGGACGGAGCCCTGTCCGGCGTGTAGACCCTCCAGGCGACAGTTGTCCAAGTCCCCCAGGATGTTCGCGTTGAGCTGTTGTCCACTGCCCGTCCCCTCCGCGAGGATGTCGCAGTTGGACATGCGGCCGCCCGTCCCGAAGTAGATAATAGCGTTGGAGGCGCCCTGGATAGCGCAGTCCTCGAATAACACCCCCTGGTTGGCCTGCACGTTGAGGGCGTAATCTCCCCCACCCGTTCCCGTGCTTTGGATGGCCAGGGTGCATATATGATTCACGGCTCCTCCAT
>CAZSKE010000268.1:0-4022 GCA_964607325.1 uncultured bacterium
GTCAGGATGTTCCCCGCTTCCTTGATGGCCGAGTGCCCCAATTCGGAAAGGATTTTGCTGGTGCCCATGGGTTGTTTCAGCAGCATATCCGCGAGATTCACCGCGGAATCGCGCGGCAAAAGCAGAAGGATTCTCCCAGTCGCGTCCCCCAGAATGGAAAGATAAAGCCCCGCCACCAGGGTCTGGGGATCCCCTACCAGCTGTGGCACGTCCTCCAGGGACATGACGGCGGCCTTGGGGACGGTGATCATTATTTTTTTCCCCAACAGCTGTGAAAGCGCGGTCGCGCCATGTCCCGCGCCGATATTCCCCACCTCCCTCAAGGCGTCAAGCTGAGAAGGGGTGATTTCGTTGAGGTCGAGAAGCATTTCCTCTCCATGGGAAAGATTGCGCCGCCCGTTCAACCCGGGTCCGCGTCATGGCCGCCGCAAAGTTTAACACGCCTTCAATCATCCGCACACCACCGACGGGTCCGCGTTTTCATCCCGAAGCGGAGGGCGTATGGAACCTTCGTTTTCGCAGGTCGTCCAGCAAGGCCGCCAGATCGAGAATCAAGGCGATCCGGCCGTCCCCCAGAATGGTCACCCCCGCGTATCCTCGCAAGTTCCTCAGGAAGCGATCCAATGACTTCAAGGCGATCTCCGATTGGCCCAGGATCTCGTCCACCTGGAGGCCCACACGAGCGTCGCCCACTTCCGCGATGATGACGGGAATCTCCCCCCCGGGCGCGATCTCGGGCAGAGACCCTGAAAACTCGAGAAGTTCCCTTAAATGATAGAGAGGGATCACTTCGTCCCGAAGAAGAAGCGTTTCCTGTTGCTGGACGAGGCGCTTGTTCTGGGGTTCCACGTCCACCGTTTCCACCACATACGTTACCGGCACGGCGAATACCTCTCCCGCCACGCGCACGAGCAAGGCTTTCACGATGGCCAAGGTTAGGGGGAATTTGAGGGTGAATGTGGAACCGTGGCCTTTTTCGCTCTGAATCCGCAGGGAACCACCAAGGGATTCCACCTTGGTTTTGGCCACATCCACCCCCACGCCACGACCCGACACCCGGGTCGTCTCCGTCTTCATGGAAAACCCGGGCATGGCGATCAACCGCAGGGCCTCCTCGTCCGTCATGCGCTCGGCCTCCTCGGAGGAGATCAACCCCCGTTGCGCGGCCTTTTCACGGATAGCGACCGGATCGATTCCCCGCCCGTCATCCTCCAGGGTGACGAGAACATGCGCCCTCTCCCGTCGGGCGGAAAGGCGAAGGGTTCCCGCCCGGTGTTTTCCGGCTCGAATGCGTTCGTCCACGTTCTCAATCCCGTGATCGACCGCGTTGCGCAAGAGATGCACCAGGGGATCGCTCATCTCGTCCACGATGGTACGGTCCAGTTCGATGTCACCCCCGTCGATCGCCAGTTCCACTTCCTTGCCCAATTCCTTGGCCAGATCGCGCACCATGCGCGGAAACCGGTCGAAGATGACACGAACCGGCACCAAGCGGACTTCCGTGATGACGTTTTGAAGCTCGCCGGAGATGTAATGAAGTTGGGACAACGGTTCCTGCAGATCCTGAAGGCCTCGCGCTTGCGCCGACTGCTCAAAACGTATTTTGGCGATGACCAACTCCTGGACCAGGGCCATGAGACGGTCCAACTTGGAAGTGTGCACCCGTACCGTCGGAGCCACCGAAGGACGATCCCCCGGAGAGTGGCCGCTCCCCTGGGAAGGTCCTCGCGCTGGCGACGGGGATTCAGGGGGGCGCGATCCAGCCGGAGGAGGCGCGGGTTCCCGATACGGCTCCACCCGGATCGCGGCTACTTCCGAAATACCCCCCAATGATTTCTCGAACTCGGACGGCGGGCGATCGGTGACGACCACCAGATGGAAACCGCGCCCGTAACGCCCGGCCTCAATGTCCTCCGGGGAAGGCTGGGACCTCAAGATCTCCCCGAGGGCGTTCACGTTCCGAAGGACCATGAAAGCGCGCACTTCCTTGAAGGCGCATGCGGGATCGAGCTCGACTTCCACTTGCAATACGTTGAAACCACTCGAGCGAGCTTGGGACAACACATCGCGCTCTTTCGGGTCGAATTGGAATGAGGGGCTGAAGGCCTTGGCGTCGTTCGGGGCGGGAGCCGCGCCGGTAGAAACAGGCGGTGTTTCCGGGGAGAGCTTCGCTCCCGAGGGAGCGGTGGATCCCACGGCGGCCGCCACCAATCTTCCCTGCAAATCTTGGAGCGGCCCCGCCTCCAATTGATCGGTCGTGGCCAAGCTCTTGGTCCAGGATTCCATTTGATCCAGGCACGCGAAAAGAACGTCCACCAACGGGGCGGAGAGCGGTCGCCGACCGGACCGGACCGGGTCCAGCGCGCTTTCCATCTCATGGGAAAGCCGCGCCATGGGCTCATAACCCATGGTGGCCGACATCCCTTTGAGGGTATGAGCGGCCCTGAAAATTTCCTTGATGGAATCGGAATCGGTCGGGGTTTTTTCGAGCGTTAATAGCGATCGATTGAGGTTGGATAAATGCTCGCGGGCTTCCGCCAGAAAGGCCTCTTTATATTCAGCGGGGTTCATGGGCCCGTCTCTCGAAGTTTTAAGCCATTATAGCAGGTCAGCTCCCAGGAGACTCCAGGCGTTCACGAAGCTCAGAGGCTATTCTTTCGAGCGAAAGAACGCGCTTCACCGCGCCGCATTCGGCCGCGGCCTTAGGCATTCCAAACACCACGCTGGTGGCCTCATCCTGCGCGATCGTTTCAGCTCCCGCCGTTCGCATGTCCAGAAGGCCTTTCGCGCCGTCCCGACCCATACCGGTCAGCACCACCCCCAGGGCCTTCGGGCCGAAGGCGCGCGCGACGGAGGAAAGAAGGATATCCGCCGAGGGTTTCACCCCAAGGCGCGGAGGGCCTTCCTGGAAAACAGCCCGAAAACCTTCCGGCGACGTTTCCACGGCGAAATGACGCCCGCCGGGCGCGAGGTATCCCACACCTTCCAGAAGGATTTCACCGGCCTCCGCCTGTTTGATCGGGAAAGGCGCGGTTTCATTCAGACGACGCGCCAACGCCTCGGTGAATCCGGCGGCCATGTGTTGGACGAACAAGAGGCATGCGTTCGGGTGCGCCGGAAGTCTCGCGAGGATGGAGTGAAGCGCCTTCGGCCCGCCGGTGGAGGACGCGATGGCCACCGCGCCCGTCGCGCATCGACGCGCGGGCGACGGGGTGGGAGCGGGGGGTTTGGGGGATAACGCCTCCTTTCCCCGCGCCGTAAGAAGGGATTTGGAAACCCGCGCCGCTTGGCGAATCTTCTCAACCAATTCGTCCTGAACCTTGCGGATGTCGATGGAGACGCTTCCGGAGGGCTTCCCGACACAATCGACCGCGCCCAGTTCCAGGGCTCGAACCGCCGTTTCAGCCCCAGGGCCCGTGTGGGCGGAAAGCATGACGACCGCCACGGGCCGTGTCGAGAATAGTTGTTCCAGCGCCGACAAGCCATCCAAGCCCGGCATCTCGACATCCAACGTGATGACGTCGGGCAAAAGCTCGCGATTTTTCTCAACCGCCTCCTTGCCGCCGCGAGCCGTCCCCACGACCTCCAAGTCGTCATTCTCCTGAATCATGCGAGAAACGACTTGCCGCATGAAAAAAGAGTCGTCCACCACCAGGACGCGAATTCGGCGGTTTGAGGATTCAGGGGTCATGGCCATTCCGCGTGGAAACCTGACCGCGCGAGGCGAGGGATCGAGGGCAAGCTCAGGTGCTCATGACCCGTTTGACCGCCTCGAGAACACGGGGAGGTTGGAAAGGTTTGATGATGAAATCACGGGCTCCGGCTTGAATCGCGTCAATCACCATTCCTTGTTGCCCCATGGCCGAAACCATGATGATTCTGGCGCCGGGGTCGAAAGCCCGAATGGCCTTGACGGCCTCGATCCCATCCATTTCCGGCATCACGATATCCATGGTCACTAAGTCGGGGCGGAGGCGTTGATAGCTTTCCAGGGCTTCCCTTCCATTGGAGGCCTCGCCCAC
>CAZSKE010000269.1:0-4018 GCA_964607325.1 uncultured bacterium
CCGCCGCCGCTCCAACCCCCGCCACTCCACCTCCCTCCGCCTCCCCCTCCTCCCACGCCTCCGATGCCGTCGTTCCAATCCCCGCGCCCGCGACCCCGGTTGATTCGGTCCAAAAAGTGGTTCAAGACCACGAACAGGAGAATCACCAACAAGAAGAAAACAATGGATCGTATCGCTTCGGCCTTCGGGTCGGGAACCTCCGGCTCCGGCGCGCCGGTGAGGGTCACCCCTTTATCGGCGGCGATCCGGCGGGCCACCGCGGAGGCTCCTCGCCAAAGTCCCTCGCCAAAAAACCCGTCACGCAAAGACGGGACCATTTCGTTGCGGATGATGGACCCGGCCACGCCGTCGGGAAGGATGGGCTCGAGTCCGTAACCCACCTCGATCCGGACCTTGCGCTCGTTGGGCGCCACTAGGATCAGGACCCCATTGTCCTCTTTCCGCTCGCCAATGCCCCAACTCTCGAAGAGCGCCACGGCCGCCGATTCCAGGTCTTGGCCCTCCAGCGAGGCGAGGGTCACCACCGACACCTCGGCGCCGGTCTTTTGCTTCAATTCCTCCAGGAGACCGGTGAGACGCGCCCGTTCGTCCTCCCGAACCACTCCGGCCCGATCCGTCACGTAACCGTCAGGGCCGCCCAAAGGCGCGGCCCCACAGCAGAAAACAGCGCAGAGCAACCCAAGGGCCAGACGGCCGCTTCCGAGGGACTTCCGCGCGGGTTTCACTCGACCTCTCGAATCACAAGGATGACGCGGGGCGTTTTTGATACGTTCCCATGCATTGGCTTTCGGCCAGGATATGCCCTTCCATGGCCTTCCTTAATTGCTCCCGGGTGATACCCGCCTGCAGGTTGAGAACCGTGTCCAGCGCGTACAACTTGAAATAATAACGGTGCACGCCGGAAGGCGGGCAAGGCCCGCTCCAACCGATCACCCTGGAATCGTTGCGACCCTGCCGAGTGCCGTTGGGCAACAGCGGCTCCGCTTTGACGCCCTCCTCCAACCCACCCACTCCCGGGGGGATGTTGAACATCACCCAATGCACCCAGATCTTCGAGGGCGCGTCAGGGTCGTCCACGATCAGGGCCAAGCTTTGAGTGCCGGCGGGTTCCTTTTCCCATTCCAGGGGAGGCGACACATCTTCCCCCTGGCAGGTGTGTTTGACGGGGATCGCCGCGCCTCCCGCGAAAGCCGGGCTGGTCAGGTTCATGCGAAAGACCCCCTTCTTTATTTTGACGCCCACCTTCCGCGTGAAAGGGGCGGCCACAACCCCCGCGCTCAACACCAGTAAAACCATCGTCAATCCAAACCGAACGCCTCTCGATAACATGGATAGGTCCTTTCATCGAAAGCCACCACGCGCGCGATCAACGGCAGGGTGTTCCGCCCCCTTGAGCCACGAATCGCGGCGAAAACAAAGGACACGCTCGGCTGGATTTTACACTTAATCGTCGCCGCGCGAACCCCCGCTTCGCCGCAAGGATCGCCCGGGAAAAGCGGTCTCAGGGTCTTGGTTTCAGGCGCGCGACGTAAACTCCCAAACACCGGTCGGAAACCACCCGCAGGCCGGCCTCCGCCAGGATTTTTTCCGACTCGGGATGGGTGATACCCGTTTGCAGCCAGACGGTCCGCGGCCTTTTTTCCGCCGGCAGGGCGAGAATCTCCCGCGTCAACGCCGGGATGAGCTCGGGACGACGGAAAACATCCAGGATATCGGGGGTCTCCGGCAAGTCGTCGATTTTTGAATAGGCCCTCACACCGAGAGCGGCCTGGATCTTCGGGTTCACGGGAAAAATCCTGTAACCCCGGGACTGCAGGAGAAGCGGGATTTGATACGCCGCCTTCTCGGAATGGGTTTCATCCCGCATGCCGACCACGGCCACGGTTTTGGCCCCCAGGACGATTTCCTCGATGTCCTCCTCGGTCATGCCGGATAAATGTAATAAAGAAGGTTATAGAGAAGGATGCCCGTCAGGTTGACGTAAATCCAGAGCGGAAACGCCCATCGGCCCACAGCCCGGTGCGTGTCGAAACGCCTCGCGAGGGCCATCATCAGCAAATACGCCACGAAAGCGGGGACCGCGGCCAACAACAAACTGTGACTGATGAGGAGAAAGAAGACTACCGGCCGAATCCAACCCTCACCCTCGAAAGGGGTCATTCCCATGCGGGCGTGATACCAAAGATAGAGACCCAGATAAAGCAACGAGCAAACGAACGCCGAGATCATGAGCGGCGGATGAGCGCGTCGGTCCCCCCTGCGTATGGCGCCGAAACCCAGGAGGAGCAGGATGAGGCTGAGACCGCACAAAACCGCGTTGAGCGGAGGAATCACGTAAGGGTTCAATGCCATCCTCGAGAATCGTATTCACCGCGGAACTCATCGACCGGCGCCCATCGCCTCACCGCGTTGATCCACCGGCTTTGGCGCGGGAAACCGCGGGCCGGGCCATTGGTCGGACCGGATCGCCCCCAAACGCAACAATCCCGGAGCGGAAACCAACGGTCTCGATCGATCCGGGACCGCCTCTCCCGGCATCTCCCACACCCACCAGGTGTCCCCCACCTTTTCCGTGGGGGGAATGCTGACGATCCAACTTCGCGCGATCGGGGTCGTCCCCGGATGGAAGATGGGCGTCAATTGTAAAAACAAAACGTTTACCGCGTAAACCCTTCCGGGCTGGGGTCCCTCCAGGTCTTTTTCGGTCCACCAATCCCATTTCATGCCGTAATACCCCGGATCCACGGCGATCGACGTGGCCAACCGAACCGCGGGCCACCCTTTGCGCTTGGACAATCCCACGAGGCGCTTGACGTCCTGCCCCAGATCGAGGTTGGAATCGCCCAGGAGCCATATTTTATGCTCCTTCGGGACCAGATCGTTGAAATAGCTCATGTGGGCCGGAAAGGATGCCAAGGCCGTGACCGCGTGCCAAACCCCCACGCCGATCACTCCCCACCGGACGCCCCGCCGGATTTTCCTATCGGTGGAAATGGAGGCGGCCGTTCGCGCGGCGGCGATCAGCAGGAACGGATACGCGGGCAAAAGATATCGGACGCCCAGGTTCTGAGCGCCCAGGACGGACAGGAAAAAGGCGACCGCGGGAACCCAGATCCAAGCCTCGAGCTTATCTCCCCAGCGGACGCATCGGGCAAGCGCCATGATCAACAAGAGCAAGAACGGAAGGGTCGTTTTCAGGACAAACGCTGTCGGGAAATACAGCCAGTGGTTTTGCCGGAGCGCTTCCCCCAGGAAAAACGTCGGGTGGTGGGCTTCCCGTCCGTATTTCATCATGTCGGAGAGGCCACCCCAAAAGAACCGGTAGGAATCCATCCAGTCCCCGCCGGGTCTTCCCCACCATCCCGGGAGGTAGATCAAGCCGATGAAGAGCAGAAAGCCGGCCGTTCCCCAGGCCCATCGTTTGACGCGCGATCCCCTTTTTTCCAGAAATTCCAGAATCACCAGGATGGGCACGAGGGCCAAACCGGAAAACTTGGCGGTAACGGCCATCGCCGTAATCAACCCGACGACGACGGCGGACAAAAAGGTTCCGGTCCTGGCCGAACGGCGATACGCAAGAACGGCCGCCAAACTGAAAAAGGCTGAAGGCCCGTCGGCCATGGCCTGTCCCGAATAGGCCAAGATCGTCGGTTCAAACGCCCAGAGCGCCACGACCCAAACGGCCGCAACCGGATCCTCCTTCCGGAAGCAGTTGAAAAGCAACAAGCCCAAACCGAGGCCGAACAGAAGCGAAACGGCGCGTGCCGAGGCCACAATGTCATCCGCCTTTTCGGCGTTACGGATGAACAAAAAGTAGTTCGGTTCCTGCGAAGACCTCTCATGACTTGCGAGGGCCGAACTCGACATCCAACGGCAAGGCAGGGCTTGAAGAGCTTTGACAAGCGGGGGGTGACGGAAATGGGTGGTGACATCCCCATCCCAATAATGGTATCCGTCGGCGATTTCCCGGGGTTCGTCATTGGTGGGCGAATTGGAATAAAAACCCGGAACTGTCTGG
>CAZSKE010000270.1:0-3984 GCA_964607325.1 uncultured bacterium
CAAGGGCGTTCCGGCCCTCGTGGCCATCCACCAGAACGCGTCGGGCAAGGCCCTGCAGACGGCCCTGGCTTACGGCATGGGCATCGGCGCCTCCCGGGCGGGCATCCTGGAGACGACCTTCAAGGAAGAGACGGAAACCGACCTGTTTGGCGAGCAGGTGGTCCTGTGCGGCGGGTTGACCGAACTGGTTCGCGCCGGATTCGAGACCCTCGTCGCGGCGGGTTACCAACCCGAGGTGGCGTATTTCGAGTGCATGCACGAGGTCAAGCTGATCGTGGACCTGATGATCGTGAACGGCATCTCGGGAATGCGCGACGCCATTTCCACCACGGCGAAGTACGGCGATGTGACCCGTGGACGGCGCATCATCACCGAACAGACCCGCGGCGAGATGAACCGCATCCTGGGCGAGATCCAATCCGGCCTTTTCGCGCGGGAGTTCATCCTGGAGAACATGGCCAACCGGCCCGTGTACAACGCCTTGCTCAAGCACGACTCCAACCACCTCATCGAGCAAGTGGGCAAGAAGGTCCGCAGTATGTTCTCGTGGTCCAAAAAATAGCGGTCAGCGGTCGGCCTTCAGCTGTCGGCTACGCATGAAGGCCTAAGCTGACAGCTGACCGCCGACAGCAGGGGGTATTTTTGAGACTACCGTTCATGAGGGAGACCTGGGCGATGGTCCTGCCCGTCTTGGCGGTCGCCCTGATCACGCTTGTTTGGGGTTTCCGCTCGCGCGGAACCTGGGCCATCGTGACCGGCCTCGGGCTTCTCGTCGTCGCGGCCGTCCTGTTGAATTTTTTCCGCGATTTCGAGCGCCGCGTTCCCGCCTCGGTCGGCGAGAAGGACGTCGTGAGCCCGGCGGATGGGATCATCACGATCCTTCGCGAGACGGACGAGCCCACGAGCCTGAAGCGCCCGTGCCTCCAGGTGGCGGTGTTCATGAACCCGCTGGACAACCACGTCCAACGGGCGCCGTTCGCGGGACGGGTGACGGCCAAGATCTATCACCCGGGGAAGTTCCTCGCGGCGTACGAGGACAAGGCCGATTTGGTGAACGAGCAGTCGCACCTCGTGCTCGAACTGCGGTCGCCCGGCCAGGGGAGCGTCCTCCTCAAGCAGATCGCGGGGCTTCTGTGCCACCGGGTCCGGACCGACCCCGCGGTGGGCCAGTCGGTCGAGCGCGGTGAAAGGATCGGGCGCATCCTGTTGGGGTCCCGGGTGGATGTGTTTTTGCCGTCGGGTTTCAAGCCCCGGGTGAGGGTGGGAGATCGCGTGAGGGCCGGCGAAACGGTCCTGGGAGAATTGCCGTGAAACGTTCCGATGGGAAAAAAGCGGGAAGCGTCCCGTCCTCGCGCGCCCGGGCCGCGGGCACGTCCGCGAACCCGAGATTCCGAAAGACGATTTTTCTCCTGCCGAACCTTTTCACGGCCGCCAACCTGGTGTTGGGGACCTTGTCCATCGTGTTGGCCTTCAATGACGCCCTGACCTTGCGGTTGGCGCAGGAAGCCAAGGAACTGCCCTTCGTGTGGCCGGGCCGGTTGATCCTGATCGCGATCTTCCTGGATTTCATGGACGGCCGAGTGGCTCGCGCCACGGGTTCCTCCAGCCGTTTTGGGATGGAATTCGACAGTCTGTCCGACCTGGTTTCCTTCGGCATCGCGCCCGCGGTGCTGTTGTACCTCTCGGTTTTGCGCTACCTGCCTTTCTGGGGTGTTTCCATCCCGGTCCTGTATGTCGTGTGCGCGGCGGTGCGTTTGGCGCGTTTCAACGTCCAAGCGGACATCGAGGAAAAGGACCGCTTCATGGGATTGCCGACCCCCGCGGCCGCCGGGTTGCTGGCCAGCTACGTCCTGCTGTCCCGATGGGGCGGGTGGTACGGAAAAGGCGTTTTCCTGAACAACGTGATGAATTTTTACGAGGAGAAGATCAACACCATCGAGTACCTGATCATTCCGGCCCTGGCCGTCATGATCGCCTTCATGATGGTGTCCTCCATCCGTTATCCGAGCCTGAAACGCTTGAGCCGGGAGCAGATCAAGATCAGCACCCTGGTGTTCGTCGGGTTACTGCTCTTCTGGCTCATCACGGCGGCGGAGATCACTTTTTTCATCCTCACGCTGTTGTACTTCCTCTGGGGCCCCTTGGGAGGGCTGGTCAAGGGAGGGTTTGGCCGACTTCGACCCGCCCGGACAACCCGGAACCCGTGACGCGACGCGGAAGGATGAATGAGAAGTGAGGAATGCGTTCATCGTTCCGCCTGTCATTTCGCATTCCTGATTCCTATTTTGAATTCCGACGGGACAAATCGAGAGGACACCATGAGAACCGCGAAGCCGATGAAAACGACCGCCAAACCCGAGCGCGTCTACATCTTCGACACCACCTTGCGGGACGGGGAACAGGCGCCCGGGGCGAGTCTGAACACCGAGGAAAAGATCAAGATCGCCCTCCAGCTGGAGCGGCTCGGCGTGGACATCATCGAGGCCGGCTTTCCGGTCTCGTCGCCGGGCGATTTTGAGGCCGTCCATAAAATCGCCGGAATCCTCAAGAAATCCACGGTGGCCGGGTTGGCCCGCGCGATTCGGAAGGACGTGGAGGCGGCCGGACGCGCCATTCGACCGGCGCGGCACGGCCGGATTCACACGTTCATCTCGTCGTCCGACATCCATCTCCAACACCAGTTCCATATGTCCCGAAAGCAGGCCTTGAGGGCCGCGGTGGACGCGGTGAGGCTGGCCCGCAAGTTCACCGATGACGTCGAATTCTCGGCCATGGACGCCTCGCGCTCCAACACGGATTACCTCTGCGAGATGATCGAGGCCGTCATCCGGCACGGCGCCCGCACGGTCAATATCCCCGATACCGTCGGCTACTCGGTGCCGGAGGAGTTCGGCCGGTTGATCCGCTCCTTGAAGAACAACGTTCCCAATATCGACAAGGCCGTGATTTCCGTGCATTGCCACAACGACCTGGGGCTCGCCGTGGCCAACTCGATCGCGGCCGTTGAGAACGGCGCGCGGCAGGTCGAGTGCACCGTGAACGGGATCGGGGAGCGCGCGGGCAACGCCAGCATGGAAGAGATCGTGATGATCCTGCGGACAAGGCCCGACAAGTTCGCCTACGCGACGAATATCGACACCCGGCAGATCTACAAGGCCAGCCGCCTGATTTCGACCTTGACGGGGTTCATGATCCAACCCAACAAGGCCATCGTGGGGTCCAACGCCTTCTCGCACGAATCGGGCATCCACCAGGACGGCATGTTGAAACACCGTAAGACCTACGAGATCATGACTCCCGAGTCCATCGGCATCCCGGCGTCGCGCCTGATCATGGGGAAGCACTCGGGGCGCCACGCCTTCGGGCGCCGCTTGGAGGACCTGGGTTTCCGCGTCGACGACGCGAAAATCCAGGAGCTTTTCGCCCGGTTCAAGGAACTGGCCGACAAGAAAAAGTACGTTTACGACGAGGATATCGAGGCGCTCGCGGAAGAGCGATTGCATATGTCGCGGGAAGCCTACCACTTGGCTTACCTGCACACCTCCGCCGGAACCTCGACGGTCCCCACGGCCACCTTGAGGCTTCGCAAGGGGGAGGTTGAGTACCAGGAGGCCGCGACCGGCGACGGGCCGGTGGACGCGGTTTTCAACGCCATCGACCGGGTGATCGGGATGAAGGTGCGCGTGGAAAACTATTCCTTGAAGGCCTTGACGCAGGGCCGGGACGCGCAGGGGGAGGTCGCCATGACCCTCTCGATCAACGGCGACGAGGTGCATGGCCGCGGCGTGTCCACCGACATCATCGAGGCGTCGGCGAAGGCCTATCTCAACGGCGTGAACAAGTTGTTCCTCAAACACGAGCGCAAGAACGCGAAGGCCGCGTTCAAGGCGTTGAAAGGCATTTAAATTCCGCTGTCGGCTATCGGCTGACCGCGAGGTTGAGGTACCAAAATGAAGTTTCACGTAGTGGTGTTGGAAGGTGACG
>CAZSKE010000271.1:0-724 GCA_964607325.1 uncultured bacterium
CGCGTCGGATATCCTGGGGGGCCTCTTCAAGGCGCTCTTTTTCGGCGCTTCCATCGCCGTGGTGTCGTGTCACCAGGGCTTTTCCACCGAAGGGGGGGCCGAAGGCGTGGGGCGCGCCACGACGAAGGCCGTCGTGGTGTCCTTCATGGTCATCCTGGTGTCCGATTACTTCTTGACGGCTTTATTGACGTTGATCAAGTGGTGACACGTCGAGACTCGCGTTTGAGGGATTGAGATGGAAAATGTGATTGAACTCAAGGGAGTCTCGAAAGCCTTCGGGACCCGCAAGGTGCTCGACGGCTTGGACTTGTCGATCCGTCGCGGGGAGACCTACGTCATCATCGGCCGGTCCGGCATCGGCAAGAGCACCGTGTTGAAACACATGGCCGGTCTCATGCCACCCGACAAGGGGCGCGTCAAGGTTTTCGGCCAGGAAGTGGACGCCCTGGGTGAGGAGGACCTGAACACCCTCCGGAGAAAAATGGGGTTCGTGTTCCAATACGCGGCGCTTTTCGACTCGCTCGACGTGTTCGGCAACGTGGCCTTCCGCCTGCTTCGGGACTCGCGCATGGGCGAGGCGCAAGCCATGAAAGTCGTTCGCCAGAAACTGGAGCTGGTGGGGCTCGGCCCCGAGACGGCGCGGCGATTGCCGTCCGAGCTCTCCGGCGGGATGCGCAAACGCGTGGGTTTGGCCCGCGCGATCGCCTCGGATCCCGAGTTGATC
>CAZSKE010000271.1:734-3962 GCA_964607325.1 uncultured bacterium
TCCTTTACGACGAACCGACCTCGGGATTGGATCCCGTCACCAGCCAGGCCATCAACCTGCTCATTCTGGATATGCAGAAAAAGCTCAAAGTTACTTCCGTGGTGGTGACGCACGACATGGAAAGCGCTTACCAAGTGGCCAACCGCATTGGGATGCTTTATGATGGAAAAATCATCGGCGAGGGAACCCCCGAGGAACTCCGCCGTAGCCGCGACCCGGTGGTCCGGCAATTCGTGACCGGAAGCGTGGAAGGGCCGATGGCGGTTCGATGACGTCCCTTGAGACGTCATCGAGCGGAGCAGGTGAGCAATCGAAAATGGATAATCGATCTTTCGCGAACCTGCGGTCCATGGCTCACGTGCTCTATTCTCTGGGTGTCAGGAGCTGAATTTGAAGTGGTCCTCTGAAGTCAGGGTGGGATGTGCCGTCTCGGCGGCCCTCCTCATCCTCATGGTGGCCCTCCTCCTGGTGGCCGACGTGCGTTGGCCGGGTTCGGGTTATAAGATCACGGCCACGTTCGGCTTTCTGGGCGACCTACGGGAGAACGCTCCCATCAAGTACGCCGGAGGCATCGAGGTCGGCAAGGTGACCGGCATTCGGGCTCTAGGCGACCGGGCCGCCGTGGATCTTCTCATCACCCGGAAGGATTTCCGGCTCCGGCGCGATTCTTACGTGGTCATCTACACCGCCGGGATGCTGGGCGAGAAATACCTCAACATCGGGGCCGACCTGGGGAAGGGCGAGGAACTCAAGCCCGGCGAGGTGATCCAAGGCGTGGACCCCTCCAATCTGGACGAGGCTTTCATCACCATGACGAGGCTGATGGAGACCCTCAACGGCGTCTTGGGAACCAACGAGGCCAAACAATCCATCCAACGATCCTTCAAGAACGTCGCGAACACCACCGAGGAACTGGCCGTGATGACCCGCGATACCCGGGCCAAGGTCATGCGGATTCTGGATGACTTGTCGAAAAGCGGCCAAAACGTCCAAAGCGTGACCCGAAGCCTCGAGTCCTTGTCCCGCAGTGTGGAGGAATTGACCCGTACCCTGGACAAGAAGAACCTCAACGAGGCCGTCCGTAACCTCAACAGCGTCCTGAAAAACCTGGACGAGCTCGCCAAGAACACCAACGCGGGCAAGGGAGCGGCCGGTGTCCTCTTGAAGGACGAGAAGGTGGCCAAGGATATCCAGGAACTGGTCGAGGATCTTCGCCGCCACCCCTGGAAACTGCTCTGGAAAAAATAAATCGCCAGGGTGGAGGGTCGTTCCCATAAGGCGGATTCACTCCAAGAACGCCCTTTCAACTTAGCTCGGGGTTGCCCGGGGCCCGGATGGGCTCGATGGCCTTTGGCCCGCCGCCATCCCGGCGAAGCCGTGGCGACGTCGAGGGGAGGTCTTGGAGTGAAAAAAGCGTCGAAGGATACTCAAAAGCCTATCGGGGCGATCCCCGTCTTATGGGGCTTGGTATTCCTGACGGCGTCGGTTCTGTGGTGTTGGGCCCCCTCGCGCCCGGTCCCCTCGTACTGGTCCGATTTCGCCGGCGAGATCATCGACGCGAGAAACGTTCTGGACTTGGGTCGCCATCGTCTCACCTTCGATCCGGGCCGCCGGGAACCTTTTTTCACTTACGCGTGCGCGCTTGTTTGGCTTCTGATTCCCTCCGCCAAGGCCCTCCTGGTCCAACGCCTCGTTTCCGCCCTTCTGGCTTTTTCCACCTTGTGGCTTCTGTACCTCGCGGGCAAGGAAACGGCGGGCAAAAAAGCCGGGATCTTCGCGGCCGCCTTCGGGGCGGTGAGTTTGGCGCTCGCGAGTCAAGTGATGACCGGTATCCGGATTGTGGCGCTTCCTCCGGCCGTCCTCCTCTTGTACCTCTGGAGTCTTCGAGCCGTTCGAAAACCGGACTCGATTCGAATTTTCCGTTGGGCGCTGGCGCTGGCCTTGGGCGCGTACACTTACACGGCTTTTTGGGCTTTCTGGCTCGCCGCGCCTCTCGCCCTGGTGGGGGGACTTCGGGATGTCCAGCGCCCGACACGGGCCTGGAAAAAAACCGCTTGGGCTTTTTGCGGCGCCCTCTTGTTGGTCTTTCCCTTGTTCTGGGAGGGGCGCGTTTTTCTCCACGCGCAAAGGGTCTCGGTTTTCGCGGCGCCCGATCCTGATCTTTTCCGGACGTTGCTTTCGAGGGTCGGGACGTGTTTTCATCTGCTTTTCCTGGGAGGGCCCGATCGTTGGGACCTGACCCCGCGCGGTTCGGCCCTTCTGGGCCCGTGGGTGGGGGCGATCGCCCTCTTCGGCGCGTGGGTTTCGCTGAAAGGCGAAAAGGCCGCCGCTCGCGCGCTTGGGCTTTTCCTTATTTTCTCGCTGTGCCCGTATTTGCTCGCCGCGGAGCCGCACAGTGGAAAGCTCGGGGGAACCGTGGCTTGCCTGCTGATCCTGGCGGGAGTCGGCGCGACCAGGCTCTGGGATCGTTTCGGCGCGGGAAGATCCTTGGGGGCCAGGACTCTGGCGCGGCTCGTGGTGGCGGCGGTATTCACGATCCTTTTCCTCTCGACGCTCGTTCAGGTTCGCGTTCAATGGCCCCGGGAGCGGACGGCCACGCTCCAGGCCATGCCGGTTTTCGAGGAAGCCAAGAAATGGGGACGCGTTGTCCTGATGCCCGACGGCTCCTGGTACGATTCCAAAACCGTCTCGGTGCTGTTGGAGGGACGCGACGCCTGGATCTGGTCGGAAGGCACCCTTCTCAACCGCCAGTCCGTGCTCCTGGGCAACGACTTGAAAAAGCTCGAGACCGCCGCGATCCCGCAGGGCTTCGTGCCTTCCCTCCAATCGCGGGACGGATGGTGGGAGATGAGGGCCACCGGAAGAACGAAGGATCGTCCTCGGGAAAGGCCGGGGCTCTACCATCGGGTCGGTTTCCCGCTCGTCTTCGGTTTGGGCCGCGGTTTGCGACAAGGAGAGGATTACGTCTCGAACCCGGAAAAGCCCCTATCCCAAGGGTTCCCCCGAGTGGGAGGCCTGCGTTTGTCCGTCCCGGTGTTCGTCAAAGTGCCCGGTTGGTACGAGGCCCGTCCCCCGGACGAACGGTTCCACGCGGTATGGGTCGATGGCCAACGCGTCACGGGACCGGTCCGGCTTTCCATGGGTCTCCATGATTGGTCGGGATTCGCCCTTTACGACGGCCTGGAACGTCCTCCCGCGGGGGGGATCCTGAGATTTCTGAAGCCCTGA
>CAZSKE010000272.1:0-3958 GCA_964607325.1 uncultured bacterium
CTCGGCGATCATCCGGGTTCCCCGCGCGCGGCTGTCCTTTATGCGTTTTTTCTTATCAGGCGTCCAGCGTTCCGAGATGGGCTCTCCCGCCAAGTGCACCACGGCGTCGAAGCCGCTGAGGCGGGAGGCGTCGAGGACCCCGGCATAGGGATCCCAGCCCACCTGGCCCTTCGACTCGTCGGGCCTTCGCCGCACCAGGGTACAAACCTCTTCATCTTGGGCCTTCAGGGCCTCTGTGAGCGCCCGGCCGACCAGACCCGAGGCTCCTGATATGAGAACTCGCATCGCGCCTTCCCCGAGGATTTCCCCGCCCACGGCAAACCCGTCGAAGATAACCCCATTCCCACCCGGAAGGAGGGAAAAACGCGGGGAAACCCATGATGGTTTTCCGCGATCTTTGCAGCTCCGGGATCGATCATGTTGGGCGGTTTGTTTTGGAAAAGCGTGAGCCCGCGGGTTCGAACATAAGGATACAAGCAGGGTGCTGAAATAGTGTTTTACACCCTGCCCCCGGGCCGACGACCCGGGGGCACAAAAACCCAAAAGGGTTTCTCATCGGGCCAGTAGCCACGGGGTTCGAGTAAAACACAATACCATCTGGTATTTCCGATAGAGTGATTCACGAGTACGACACGAAAAGGTCCCCGACCAGGGACTTTTTCGGCATCCTGCCTGGATTCACTTCACCCGGGGTCCGGCGTTTCGCCTCGGGGCCTGGAACGCGGATCTTTCCGCTCCTGGTGACACAATACCCTTTGGGCCGGGGTGTCGGCGTTCAGCCGCAAAAGCGGCGTCCCCGGGATCCCGGCCACATCGATCACGCGAACCACGTCGGAGTGCGCCCGGCCGCCCGGGACGATGTCCGGAAGCCGGTTCGGGGCGTTCTTGAAAAACGCCTCGTCCAAGAAGTTCCCCTCCTCCCCGGGGAACAGCGCAAGGTAAAGCACGTCGTTCTCGACGAGTTCGTTGAAGAAATGCGTGCCCAGGGAGACGTCGGGAACCAGCCCTTCCCGCATGGCCACGATTTCGCAAAGGGCGCAGGCTCGGTTGACCTCCGCGAAATTGACCGGGATGCCCAACGAGGGGGTCGTGGTTCCCCACCGGCCCGGACCGACGAGCATGATCTTGCCGGGTTCCGGCTTCTCTTCGCGCCGCATGATCTGCCCGATGAGCCGGGCCACCTCGTAGCGTTTCTGAAGGGGCAGCACCCCGTAGAGGGACGGGACCACGTACAGGATCCGGTCGAGCGTCTCCGACCGGCTCTGCCCGATGACGGCTCCGTGCGCCTCGAGCACCCTGTCCCCCACCGGGACCTCCGGGATCTTCACGCTCGAACCGCCACTGCGCACCTGGAGCGGGCGGCATTGCACCAGGTTGATGTGGAATTCCCCGTCCGGGACCTGGTTGGCCGTGAATTCGACGTCCACCGGGTAGTCGTAGGCCCTCTGGAGCGTCCGCATCATTTCCATCATGTCGGACGCGAAACTCGTCTCGCCGAGCAGCTTGTCGAACGTCAGCACCCAGGGGAAATACTTGCCCCCGCCCTCCCGCTCCAAACGCTCGATCTCGGGATCGACGGACGCGAACATTTCGAGCGGCAGGCGGGTCGAACCGGAGGCCACTTCCTGGAAGTCCCGGGAAACCAGCCGGTCCGCCTCCAGGTCGATGAAGTCCACCCGGTGCTGGGAATACCGGCGCATGTCGCTGCCCACCGATTCAGGCCTGCGTTTCGGCTCGTTCAGCGCCACCACACGGGTGTAATCGTCGTCGGAACGGTCCACCGCGCGCGTTCCCATCCCGAACACCACGCGAAGCACGCCGGCCTCCGGATCGATGAGCGGACTCCAGACGTACGGGTTGTACGACAACCCCACCCCCGCTACCTGCGGGAAGAAGCGCCCGCCGTAGAGGTTGCCCGACACCCGCTGGACCAGGAGCGCCATCTGCTCGTCGTGCTGCAACAACTCCCTCTGCGAACGGTAGACCAGCGCCCGCTCGCTCATGGTGCTCGCGTAGACGGCGCGCACCGCGGAAAGGAACTCCTCCAGCCTTTTCTGGGGCGGACCCTGGTTGGGGCAGAAGACGCTCTCGTACTTTCCCGCGAAGGAATTGCCGAAATTGTCCTCCAGAAGGCTGGAAGAACGCACCAAAACGGGTGACTGGCCGAAATGGTCCAGCATGGCCGTGAATTGCCGGACGACATAGTCCGGAAAAGCGCCCATCAGCATCCGCTGCTGCGCGTCCGGAGCGCCGTCCAGGAACGTGCCCTTCTCCTTCTGCTTCTCCCGCAGCCACCAAAGGCCGTTTCGGACCACGAAGGTATAGTACACGTCCGAGCCGACATAAAACGAGTCGTGCGGTTCCAGCACCTGTTCCCAGCGGGGATTCGTCCGTTCCAGGATCTTCCGGGCCAAGAGCATCCCCACCGACTTGCCGCCGATCAAGCCGGTCCCGATCATGCGTTCGCGGATCTTCAGGATGTCCCGCAACCCGAAATACCGCTCGGCCAGTGCCGTGAGCCTGGTGTCGCGGGTCACGACGCTCCGCAGGAGGCGTTGCAGAAGCCACGTGCCGGTTTGCGAGGGCCGGTTCCCGTTCGCTTCGGCGCCGAGGAGCCGCTCGGCCTCCAGGAAGGCCTGGCCCACCACGCCCGCCACCCGGTCGCCCTTCTCCGACCACGACCAGGGTGAATCGTTCATGATCCGTGAAATGACGGCACTTTCGACCACGGGGGTGAAATCATCCCCCTCGCGGCGATGGAGCATGTGCATGGTCGGCGAGTAACGCCGGTCCACCTTGACGGGATGAAGGAAGGTGGCTCCACCATGCCGCAGGACCTCCAGGATGACCTGGGCCGTCCCCGTCACGGTATCGACGGCTTCGGTCGAGTGGAACCCGCGGAGGAGGCTGAAATACGCGATGGAACCCACTTCCAGGATATAGGGGCAGGTCAGCATGAAGAAGTTTCCCAGCATCTCGTCGGAATACCAATCCACGGCGAGATCCGAAAGGCAGTCGAACAGGAGGGCGCCTCCGCGACCGACGCGCTCGATGACGCGGTGAATATCGGAGACGAACGCCTCGAACCCGTCCTGGGGCTTCAATTCGTGGATCTCGACGCCGGGCCGTCTTTCCACAAGGGGCGGGTGCTTGGCGAAGCGGAAATACACCACCGGAGCGCCTTGGCCCGCCGCGCGCTCGAGGAAGGGGCGGATGAAAGGCTCGTAATCCTCGACGGTTTCCACCCGCCAGACCAGGTTGTCCCCCGGGATCAACCCGGTGAGGATGCGGTCCAGGCCCGGAAGGCCCGTGGATAATTGAGGATCGATGATGGACATGTTGCCCGCCTGACGCCCCGGATGTCTCCGCCGCTCGCAACGCGTTCAAGTCAACGTCGTTTCCCCCATGAGCCACAGGTCCACGCCGCGGGCCGCCGCGCGCCCCTCCGCGATGGCCCAAACGATGAGGGATTGCCCGCGCGTCATGTCTCCCGCGACGAAAACGCCCGGAACGTCCGTCATCCGGTCGGGGCCGGCCTTCACGTTGGACCGCGCGTCGAGTTCCAACCCGAGTTTCTCGAACAGCGGGTTCTTCTCGGGCCCCGTGAACCCCAAGGCCAGGAAAACCAGGTCGGCGGGAATTTCGAACTCGCTTCCCGCAACCTCCCTCATCCGGGGTTGCCCCTGGGGCCGGGACGTCCATTCCACCTGCACCGCCTGGACGCCCTTCAGCACGCCGTCCTCCCCGAGAAAAGCCCGGGTGGACACACCGTAAAGGACCTCCCCGCCCTCCTCGTGCGCCGGCGCCGTCCGAAGGATCCGCGCCCATTGTGGCCAGGGATTGTCGGCGGCCCGGACGCGAGGCGGCTTCGGAAGCAGTTCGAGCGAAGTGACGCCCAACGCACCCTGCCGGTGGGCGGTGGAAATGCAATCCGCGCCCGTATCCCCTCCGCCCAGGA
>CAZSKE010000273.1:0-3952 GCA_964607325.1 uncultured bacterium
CATCGAGAAGTTCTGCAGGGCCTCCGACAACCCCGGCGAGATCATGCGCCGGTTGATCGCCGCGGTCGAGAAGGCCGCGATCCAGAAGGTCGTTTCGCTGGGACTGGGCCAGCGCGAGATCGCCGAGCGCCTGGGGATGAGCCGGATGACCCTTCGCAAGAAAATGAAGGAGCTGGGTATCAAGAGCCGCTGACAAAACCCAAGACCGTCGCTTCTTGAACCGCCAAGTTCATTACGGAAAGCCTTTGTTTGTCCGAAAAAACATCGAAGTTCTTCGTGAACTTTGTGAACTTGGTGGTGAAAAGCTTGGTTGGAAGTCATAAGTCCTGACGCTGTTTTTACACGGCAAAAATCCACGCTTTAGCCCGCGGGCCAAACCATAGACCAGATCGGTTTTATTTTCCGGGAAAGTATTTCCTTCGCGACAACATCAAAACACAGCAAGCACAAGCGATTTATCCCTCCGTCGAAAGATCCCCCGGCCTTGGCCCGTTCCTTGCTTTGTTCGGCGACCTGAAGCGGTTCATTGAATCCGGTTGAACGAAGCAATCGTTTTCGCCCGTTTCGATGGACCAAGAAAAAATCAAGCGAGGTCGGCCATGAACACCGGAGACACGAGTTGGGTGCTCATCAGCACGGGTCTGGTGATGCTGATGGTGCCGGGCCTGGCGCTCTTTTACGGCGGCCTGGTCCGCAAGAAGAACGTGCTTTCGGTCCTGATGCAATGCTTCATGATCCTCTGCCTCATCAGCATCCAGTGGGTGTTGTTCGGGTACAGCCTGGCGTTCGGCCCGGACGCCGGGGGCATCCTGGGCACGCTGGAATGGGCGGGGCTCAGGGGCGTGGGCGCCGAACCCAACGCCGCTTACGCGGCCAACATCCCGCACGTGGCGTTCATGGCCTTCCAGCTCATGTTCGCCGTCATCACGCCGGCGCTCATCATCGGCGCGTTCACCGAAAGGATCCGATTCTCGGCGTTCTGCGTCTTTTCGCTCCTGTGGGCCACCCTTGTTTACGACCCCGTCGCCCACTGGGTCTGGGGTGTCGGCGGTTTCCTGAGGGGCCTCGGCGCGCTGGACTTCGCGGGAGGCACCGTGGTGCACATCAACGCCGGCATGGCGGCGCTGGCGGCCGCGCTGGTCCTGGGGCGGCGGCAGGGTTATCCCGACGACATGTCCCCGCCGCACAATCTGCCGCTGGCCGCGCTGGGCGCCGGATTGCTCTGGTTCGGGTGGTTCGGCTTCAACGGCGGTAGTGCCCTGGCGGCGAACGCCCTGGCGGCGAACGCCCTGATGGTCACGCACACGGCCGCGGCCGCGGCGGGGTTGACCTGGGCCCTCATCGAATGGGTCTTTCTGAAGCGTGCCACGGTGCTCGGGATGATCTCTGGCGTGGTGGCCGGTTTGGTGGCCATCACCCCCGCCGCGGGATTCGTGGATGCTTTCGGGGCGATATTCATCGGCGTGGGCGCGGGGGCCATCTGCTACCTGTTCGTGAGCCTGATCAAGGCCAAGCTCGGTTATGACGATTCGCTCGACGCCTTCGGCATCCACGGCGTGGGAGGTATCTGGGGCGCGCTGGCCACCGGCCTTTGGGCCACGAAGACCGTGAATCCCGGGGGGGCGGACGGGCTTTTCCACGGAAACCCGGCGCTTTTGGGGACGCAGGCCCTTGCGGTGGCCGTCACGGCGGTCTTCTCCTTCGGGGTCTCCTGGGTCCTGTTCAAGGCGATCGACGCCTGGATGGGGTTGAGGGTGACCGAACACGAGGAACGGGTCGGACTCGACCTGACGCAACACCGGGAGACGGGCTACACCATCATCGATTGAGCGGAAAAAAGGAGTTGTGCCATGAAACCGGATCGAAGAAGGATCATGCGGATTTGGGCCTCGGTGGTTTGTCCACTGCTCGGCTTGTGCGCGCTCGGGGCGGCGGGACAGGAATCCGCCCCCGCGCCGGTCTTCAAGTACGGCATGGATCATGCCATGCAGAGCCGGTACGTCTGGAGGGGGTTCCTGCTGGACGAAGGGCCGGTTTTGCAGCAGGGCACGCGCGTGGCGGCTTACGGGTTCACGGCGGGCGTCTGGGGAAGTTTCGGAATCGGGGCGGGTGAGGCTCGGGATTCGGACGAGGTCGACTACACCGTGGATTTTACCCGCGCCTTCGGGAAGGCAAGCGTATCGGTCGGCAATACCCTCTACCGGTTTCCATCGGCCGACCTGTACAGCGCCGAATTTTACCTCGCGGTCTCGCGCGAGAATTTCCTGCACCCTCGGTTGACCTGGTTCCACGATTACGGCCGGGAGGAAAAGGGCGGAGGGGATGGGGATTACCTGGAATGCACGACGGAGGTCCGCGCCCCCTTGCGGAAAAGCCCCGTGACGCTGGGTTTTCGCGCACGGGCGGGATACAACCGGAAATTGTTCCTCGCGGGGGAAGGGATCGACGTCGGTTTCGGAACGGGATGCACCTGGGCCCTGACGAAGAGCGTCTCGCTCGTTCCGGGCGTCAACGTCTCGATGCCGTTCGGCGACCTGAAGGACGCGGCCGGGCAGGAAGGGGAATTCATCGTGGGGTTCCAGTTGTCGTTCGGTTCATGAACCGACGGAAAGGGAGGAAATCATGAAGTACATCATCGCCGTCATCCAACCGGATCGCATGCATGGGGTGCTGGACCGCCTGGAGAAGGCGGATATCCACCTGGTCACCGTCACGAGCGTCATGGGGCGGGGCCGGCAGAAGGGCGTGGCGGAGGTCTACCGGAGTCACAAGGAAGCCGGAAACCTCCTGAAGAAAGTGCGCTTGGACATCGCGGTCAACGACGACTACGTGAAGGCCGCCGTCGAGGCCATCGTCGGGGGTGCGAAGACCGCGCAGGTCGGGGACGGAAAGATCTTCGTTCTCGAACTCGAGGAATGCATCCGGATCCGGACCGGGGAAATCGGGAAGGTCGCCATCGGCTGAATATAACGATGGGGACAAAGACGGCCCGAGTGGACTAATAAATAGACCGTTGGATGATATTTATACCAGATTCGTGCTTGAATCCGTCGAGTGGCATTGTGCCATGTTTTAATAAAGGTTTTAAAAACAATGGTTTTGCACGATTTACGTATCAAGGTTTCGCTTGGCTTGGGAATTGCTTTATGGATGACCATCAACTGGATTTCCATGCCTGGAAAAAGGAAATCCTAAAACAGGGGAAGAAGGACATGCAACCGAAAGAGTTTCTGGAAATCGCCAAGAAGAACAACGCGGAGATCGTGGACCTGAAATTCGTGGACCTCCTGGGTACCTGGCAGCACTGCTCCTACCCCGTCAAGGTGCTGGACGAGGGAAACCTGAAGGAGGGCCTGGGATTCGACGGCTCCTCCATCCGCGGCTGGCAGAGCATCCACCAGTCCGACATGATGGCCATCCCCGACCTCGACACGGCTCTCATGGACCCCTTCTTCGCGAAGCCCACTCTCAGCGTGATCGCCAACATCGTGGACCCCTTGACGCGCGAGGCCTACAGCCGGGACCCCCGCAACGTGGCCCGGAAGGCCGAGAAGCACATGGCCGATTCCGGCGTGGCCGACACTTGTTTCATCGGACCCGAGGCGGAGTTCTTCATCTTCGACGAGGTGCGATACAACCAGGCCCAGAACACCGCCATGTACCAGATCGATTCCGTGGAGGGTGCCTGGAACACGGCGCGCTTCGAGGAGCCGAACCTCGGGTACAAGCCGTCCTTCAAAGGCGGCTACTTCCCGGTCAGCCCCACGGACACGTTTGGCGACCTGCGCGCCGAGATGGTGGCGGAGATGGAGAAGGCGGGCATCATCGTGGAGGCCCACCACCACGAGGTCGCCACGGCTGGGCAGAGCGAGATCGACATGAAGTATGCGCCCCTGCTGAAGATGGGCGACCAGTTCATGTGGTACAAGTACATCGTCAAGAACGTCGCGAA
>CAZSKE010000274.1:0-458 GCA_964607325.1 uncultured bacterium
TCATTTCAGAACGGCGGTTATTTTAACGATCTCACCCTTCAATACAAGACGAGAAAGGCCGCTGTTTTGGGATGATTCCACATCCGATGGGGCCTCGGGGCCCTCAACCCCCCGGGGATGGGAAACGATTAAACCGTTTCGGCGGCCCATCTCACGAACCATGATTTGAGGATCAGGTACAGGAACAACGAGATCAGCGGCGCCACGAGACACCAGGCTCCCACGGCCCTCAGCGATACTTCCCACAGGATGATCGCGGCGCCCCACCCGTCCTCGGTGAAGTGGCGGACGATATCGGCGGGGTCCAAGCGGCCCCCCGGCCAACCGAAGACCCAGGTCCCCAAACGGATCCAGGGGAGGATCAAGAGGATGTGAAAAGGCGTCATCAGGTAGTTCACGGCCAGGACCAGGGGCATGTTGAGTTTCAGTCCCAAGGCAAAACCGGCCGCCAGTAACGT
>CAZSKE010000274.1:468-3926 GCA_964607325.1 uncultured bacterium
TCAAACCGAGTTGAAGAAACGCCTTGAGACGCGCGATGAATCGGGACGACCACCGAGTGGAATAACGATTCGAAGCGTTCAAGGGAAAAGCCGCGTGACGCGCCAGGCTTTTCCTTTCCGCTCATACAGAAACCGATCGTGCATGCGGAAAGGCCTCGATTGCCAAAACTCCATCCGAACCGGCGACAACCGCAAGCCCGTCCAATGAGGTGGCCGGGGGATTTCCCCCCCCCGGTACCGATGTGCCACCTGGGCGGCGCGCTTCAGCAATTCGGCCCGGCTGGATAAGGGGCGGCTCTGGAGGGAAGCCCAAGCGCCGATCTGGGACAACCGGGGACGGCTGTGGAAATACTGGTCGGCCTCCTGATCGGAGACCTTTTGGACCCCGCCCCGGGCCCTCACCTGCAATCCCAATTTGTCCCAGTGGAAGGTAATCGCCACGACCGGGTGCGCGGCCATCTGGCGGCCTTTGGCGGAGCCCAGATTGGTGTAAAAAACGAAACCACGCTCGTCAAACCCCTTGAGCAGAAGCATGCGGGCGTCGGGATGGCCTTTCCCGTCCACGGTCGACAAGCACAGCGCGTTCGGGTCGTTTTGGCCGGAGCGTTTCCGCGCCTTTCGGAACCAGGCGCTGAACAACCGGAAGGGATCTTGGGGTGGCGAGAAGAAGGTCATGGAAACAGTAAAAGGGATGGAAGGCGTTCCGTCAAGGGATACGCGTTCAACGCGCCGATCGAGGGAAAACCTATTTCACCCCAAGTACTCCCCTTCGACGTCGCTCAGCCGAGGCTCTCGAAGGGCAAGGGTTTTGTGGATGAATTAACCGTGTGGCTTGGATTTCCCGGAGTGAACCATGTTGGTTTTGAATAAACCCTATTTGGAAGGGCCAAAGAAGGAGGTGATGCCGACGAGAACCATCGGCGATTTCTGGATCTTGGCGGACACGTCAAAAGACGCCGAGGATCCCAAGGGGACCATGAAACCGGCCAGGCCGTACCCGGTGATATCCGAGCTGGAGGCGCCCTCGGACGCGGAAAGCCCGAAATCCAAACCACCTCCAACGTTGCCGCGGAGACTTGAGGCCTTGCCCAGCGGGAAATGGACCCTCGCCATCAGGCCGAGGTTCATATGGAGTACCGAGGAAACATCGCCGGTCGAGGCGGTGTTCATGGTCGTTCCGAAATCGCACGTGAGGGCGGAATCCAGGATATTCCCCACCAGATAACTGCCCAGGCGCGTGTTCAAATTCAAATCGACGGTGCTGGATCCCTCGTTGGGGACCCCACGCATCGAAAAACCGAAATACGCGAAGAAACGCCCGGCGACGCGCGAAAGGGAGACGGGGACGGGTCGAAGCATATCCCAACCCTCGATCCGCTCGACGCGTTTGAACCGTTCGGACAGGGTCCAAAGACTTCCGCCCGACGCGCTCTTCACGCACACCACGGGCGCGTTGGAAAAACCCCGCTGGCCCCGCCGCTCCCGCCAAACGCGAACCAAGTCCTGCATGACGCGGTATTGGCGCATCATGCCCGCCTTCACGAACGACTCCTTGGCGTCCAACTCGAGGAAACCCGCGGAAGTGACTCGGGCGGAACTGAAGTACTCGGAGAATCTCGACCAGTCCGAACCCCGCAAACCCGCGAGAGCTTCTTCCGCGGAGGCCGCGTAAGCCTGGACCGCGCCCAGGGCCGTCACCAGGACCAGGAGGAGAAGAAGTCGTTTCATCGGGGCATCCCCAGGTAAATCGTGTATCCCATAATCAACCCCACACCCTTGTAGGGCCCCGTTCCGAAGTCCATGTACATGTCCAGGGTCCCGTTCTTCATCTCCTGGCTCATGCCGGGTGAAATCACGACCCCGTTGGAATCCTTGGCGAAACCCGCCTTGACGCCTAGGCTGACGCTGAGGGGCTTGGAGGCCTTCGTCCTCTTGGAAACCCGGGCCGAGCACCCGAAAACCGTGGTGGTGGTCGTGGTATCGGCGCCGGTCGCGTCCACGCCCGGTGACGACAGGACGTCCACATTGCCGGCGATATCCAGATTCTCGGTCACGAATTTACCCAATCGCGCCGCGAAGTGGGTGTTGGTGTTGCCCCCGATCGAGGTGACGTCCCCGCCGCCATAAGCCAGCCAACGGCCCTTGTTGCCCGACACCGCTCCCGGTTTACGTCCCACGCCGGGCGCCGGAGAAGCCTTCGACATCACCCGCAAGGCCTTGGCCCTTCGAGCCAGGAAGTCGGCGCCCTTGAGCGTGGTCAACTCGCGGGCCCGTTCGCTTTCCCGGGCGGCCAGGGCGTAACACCCGAGTTTCTCCAACGTGATGGAGTACCCGGCGTGAAGGGCCGCGTCCGAGGGCCGGACCTCCAGGGCTTTCTCGAAAGCCACCGCGGCGGAGACGCAGAAATCCTGCCGGGCGAGGATGTTGGCCCGCATGAAACGGTCGGCCGCGTTCTTGCCGTACGAAGCGCCCGAACCGATAGAGCTTTGTTTCGCGGATTCGACTTGAGAGGCCTTGCCTTGGATCCAATCGGGCGTCCCCTTGCGACCTTCGGGCCAGATAGCGGAAGCCAGCGTGCCGTGGCCGGTCAAGCGCAGGATCCGCGAGGCGAAATACCAGACGGCCGGATCGCCGGGGTCCAATTGGCGCGCGCGATCGATTTGTTGGAAAGCCGCTTCGGAAAACCCGGCCAGGCAAAGGACGTAAGCGTATTCGGCCGCGAGATCGGCCTGGTTGGTGGTGGCGGCCAGCTTCTGGTAGGACAGGAGGGCGGCGGGGATTTCCCCCTCGATCAGGGCCTCGCGAGCCCGGTCCCGGTCGGTGGCGCGCGGCTTCGGCGCCGCGGCCAGAATCTGGCTCGGGATCAAGAAACAGGCGATGACCGCGAGGAGAACGACCCGAAAGGGCGGTGTCAGGTGGCGCATGGTCACTTTTTCCGTTTCTTGGCGTTCTCGAAACCGCTCGAGAGATCGGCGAACTTTGAAACCGGGCCGCATTTCAGCAATTCACCGCTATCGCGCAGGAAAAGGAACAATTGGTTCTGTTGAACGAAGAGTTTGGCGCCCTCGCCCCGGATAAACCGGTAGGAACGGCCGGGGCCGCTCACGTAACCCACGTCCTTCGCGGTGGAATAAAAAACACCCCGGGGCCAATCCAACGCGAGAGAGGAAATCTCCGAATCGGCCTCGTAAACAAGGACCGCCGGTTTTCCCGCCTTCAGGAGAAAAAGGGAAGGACCGATCGAAAAGTAAGTGACATCGCCCAGGCCGGCGACCGACGTGATGGGACGAGGGGATTTGACCAAGCGGAGCAATTTTCGCCCTTTGCCATAGAGGTAAAGATTCCCCTTTTGAGCGGGAGTTTCCCCGCCATAGAGATAACAAGCGTCCCCCGTCGCGGCGGCGATCTTCATCCTTTTGCCGGGGAGTTTCACGATTTTCTGAAACCCGTTGGGGATG
>CAZSKE010000275.1:0-3921 GCA_964607325.1 uncultured bacterium
GAACTCAGGCGCTGCCAGCGGCATAGCCGCAAGTGGAGCCTCCTTTTAAGATTTTTGGAACTGATTGTTTCCGACTGCCAGCCGCGATGACTGGCAGTGAGAAAGAATCAGTCGGCAACCATTGTCCCGTTCTCGGCAAGTTCATCTGCCAACCTTTCGACTACATCCAACGGAACGTACGCACCGATTCGGCCGAACGAGAAATAGTTATCATATCCCTGAATGCCCAGCTCGCTAGGCAAATAAAAGTACGGTTCAGAATTGCCGTGAACGTACTTGTCGTTCACAAGCGCAATCTCGACAGAGATACAGTCGCACAATCTGATTCCGTTAACCTTTGGCGTTGAGTAGTGATGTTCGCTTGCTTGAACGGAGAGAATTACTCTCTTATCACCGACGTCGAATACCTTGCCCTTTCTTATCCACCCGTTCCGTTCGCCATTTTCGTCAAACCCGTCATCTCTGAGTTTCATTTCTCACACCTCCTAATCAAAGATTCTCTCTTATTCGTTGCTTTGCCCTTTCCGTGAATCGCCGTATCCTTTTCACTGAAACGTAGCCGGATGTAAACCGTGCCCTGCGTCTTGCTGCTTTGATAGTCTCGAAAGTCTGATACGTTGAAATGTCCTGATTGCGCGTTATGGTGAGCAAGCGGAATCTCCCGCTAGGCAGCTTTGTGATAAAGACGGTTGAATACGGGCCTAGCCAGACCTCTACGCAGTCTTTGAGAATAGACTCCATTTCAACCTCCTTATAGTCTCGCGTTGTAGCCATAGATTCTGATGCAAGTGTCCGGGTAGCTGTTGTTGGCCAGCTCGTCAATGAACTCATCAAAGTCGTCGTACCAGTCGCAATAAAGGTACTGCTGGTACACGATTGTGTCGTCATACTCGTCATACTCTGCTATCGCGCAGCAGAGAACGCCTGGTTCTTCCAGCAACGGGAACAGCAATACTTGCCGCTGCTTGGTGCTGATGCACTTTTGCACGAGTTGCAAGTGTTCGTTGCGATAGTAGTCCGCAAAGTCCCTGAGACACCAGAACTCCGGGCTGATGAGCGGTTTGATTCCTCCGGTCGTTTGAACTCTTGCCATCATTTCATTCACTCTCCTTTTTGTTTGTCCTTATTTATGATACAACTACGAACCTGTACGGCTTGTATAACTACGAACCGCTGATGCTTGACTGTACTGATTGCCAATACTGTATGCGTGTTGCTCATAAGAAAAAGTGCAGCCAAAGCGACTGCTAAAGTGCGTTTGGTAAGATTTATCGTAAGCCGTTTGCAAGCGTAACTACGAACTTGACTTTGCGCTTTCGAATGTGCTAGAATGGTTTCACCGGTCGTGAATCATCCAATGAGGAATATAAACGATGTCAGTTATAAACTCCAGATGGCCGGTTCTGGATAACTGAGACGGTGAGAGGGGCTGTTGACGCAGCCCCTCTTTCACAAAGTGGTATATACTGCGCCCATCTTTTCATATATCCAGAGTGTGACTGCCCACCTTCCGTAATCGTCCCCGTACTCTTTCAGAAAGCTGCTGATGTCCTCGTTGTTTCTCTTTAACCATGCCTTTGATATCATCGCATAGACAGCATCGTATGCGTCGCTGTCTGGAATGGAATAATATATAGCCTGATCGAGCGATATGCCCTCCTCTTTCCAGTTCTCGCGCACTGCCTTGAACAGTTCTTTCTTTGTCATCTCTCCCACTCTCCTTAGCGCCTGTTGCCGTAGTCGTGGACTGTGGTTTGCCCATCTGATGTGATTGTCAGCTTACTCTCTTCGGCACATCTTAGAACCTGGTCGCCTTCCATGAGAATAACCTGCTGATATTCAGACCAGTCGATATTTCTTCCCCAATAAAAATAGCCGAACGACGTTAAAGCCCTTTCATAGTTGTCATAAAACAAAGTCTCTTCTGAGCCGTGGTTTTTCTTGAATTTCAGAACGTATTCGCTCACCATTTTATTCACTCCTTTTTTTGATAACTACGAACCTGTGTGTCTCCTGGAAAGCCTCGCCGCGCAAAGATTTCCAGCAAACAACAGATTCAAATGAAAAGGGCTGCCATTTCTGACAGCCCCTGTGTTTTTGCTGCGTTGCTACTAGATTCTGGCCTGGACGATATAGCCCATTAGCTTTAATGCCTGGTCATCGGTTATCAGCCTGGCCTTTGTCATGGCACTTACCAGTCTGGAACAGTCATCATCGCTTACTATCTCTTTTCCGATGTCGTTCCCAATCCAGGCAAGCTCATCGTCTGCTATGCTGCCGTCAGAATAGATAGTCGTGCGCGGTTCAACGTCGAAAACATTTTCTTGCATTTCGTCTAGCCTCTCGTATGCCTGCTCGCTGCTGCAACCAAAAACTTCCGCAATGTCACTGATACCCGTTCTGCCTTCAAACCAAATTACTGTCATAATCGCACCTCCAGTTTTTTTGTAGTCACTCCATAACTGGAATTAGGTATTGCTTGGGAGGCTAGCGGAAACATCAAACCCATCCAAGATATTCCTGATGTTTCCGCCACGGGAACAGATACCCGTAGCTGATTTCCTCCAGCGCATCTTCTTGGCTTTCTCGAAAAAGTGGAATCCCGTTTTCCCGCTCCGCTCTTCTTGGGAATCTCTCTTTTTCAAAGACGATTACCCCATCGTCTGTTGCGAGCGTGGAATAGTCCCACGCCGCCGCCTTCAGGCACTCTTCAATTTCTTCGGGCGTGTATTCCCTTTCTGATTCGCGCATGATGGCCTCCAGCAGTATAGGGCAGTTTAGCGTTTTCGCGCGCTGATATAGACCGCGTTTTGCGTAGAACAGCTCTGTTTTATAAGCACCAGGCTGCTCTCGTTCCCAAGCCCACTGCACCAGAGCGTACGCGAATGTTTTCATGGCTCTGGCGGAGAATGTCAGAGAATACTCACGCCAGCGGAGTATCTGCTCGACATATTCATGAGCATCTCTCAAAAAACCTTCCAAGCAATAGCATGAGAGCAATTCTTTATCCGGTATAGCCGAGCAGTACCGGATACAATATAAAACCACTCTGGGATATGGCTGGCTGTCGTGAAAATACAGAGTTGCATCTGTATCTTCTATTTCCAGCACCATCGGGAACTTTTCCCGAAGGCTTTGCCGGTAGCTTTCGCCATGAGTGGCTACTACTACCAGGTCGTCATCGTGGCTGCCAAAAGGATTTTCCGGCGACCAACGACCATCCACAAACGCTGTGCCTATCGGGTACTTCTCCATCCTTCTTTCTCTCCTCTTGGGTCTCTAAAGCCTCTCGGGAGGGAGCCTTTCGACTCCCTCCGAAGAAGATTCATTTCCACAACTTTCCTTTCTCTAACATATACTTCTTCGCTCTCTCAATGGCTTCCTCTTTATCCTGGAAGCGAACGAAGTAAACCGTGTCTCCTCTGCATTCGATTTCGTGTACTTCTTCTGAAGCGAAAAGCACTTTTTCTCTCTGGGCGATAACGAACTCACACCCATCGTCTTCAATGTCGATAACTGTAATATCTTTTCCGAGCCTTACTTCTATTTCCATTTCGTCTTCTTCAATCTCAAATCTCTCTGCCATCTCTTTCCCCTCCTTCGCCCTTTCATATATACTATACTACTATATTTTCAGAATACCAATAACGATAGAGTAAAGTATAAGTAACGAATCTATACATATGATAAGCAACAAAAAAAGCCCCCATTTCTGGGGGCCTGTGGAGAAAGGAGGTGGTCGGGTCGTTCAAAAGCGGATTTCAAAGCCTATGAAGATTCCGGGCCATTCTTTCTTGAAGAACGTCTCCCAGTCCTTCGTGAGTCCTGAATGAATGACTATTGGGATCTTCATGTCGTAACCGAGCGTGATTGCTCCGAACCTTTCGTTCCCCCCGATGTTCAGAGAGAATCCGCCTTTTT
>CAZSKE010000276.1:0-3906 GCA_964607325.1 uncultured bacterium
TGTTTATACGGATATCTCGAGGCCCAAGGATGGAAGGGCGTCTACACCGGTTTCGACCGCTTGAAGGACATGGTGGGGGAGGCCCGACGGCGGTATCCCGGCGCGCGTTTCGAGTGCCGCAACATCGCTGAAAACCCGCCGGAGGAACGTTGGGACTACGCGTTCCTATGCGGCTTATTCAACCACAAGGTGCGGGACAACGAGGGATGGATTCGCCAGGTGGTCGGCGCGGCCCTGGCGGTTTCCGAAAAGGGCCTGGCCTTCAATCTTTTGACGCCCGATCATCCTTATCCGGACGCCGATTTTTTCTACGCCTCGAGGGAGGAGGCGGCCATCCTCGGGGAATCCATCGCGCCGGGTCGTTGGAGTTTGGCCCCCGCGGTCTTGCGCGGCGACGTCACGTTGTACATTCGCGCGTGAGCGAGCGGTTTGTTGCTTGAGGTCGCGGCTTATCCAGCTTGGAGGAAAGGTCCTTGGCGAAGAAACCTGTTGTTCTCATCACGGGCGGAGCCGGTTACATCGGGAGCCACGCTTGTTTGGCGGCGCCCTCTTTCGGCTTCACGCCGGTGGTCTTCGATAACCTGTCTGAAGGGCACCGTTGGGCCGTGAAGACCGCCGAGTTGGTGGTGGGCGACCTTCGCGACGCCTCCGCGATTCGAAAAGTGTTCCGGAAAGCCCGCCCGGTGGCCGTCATGCATTTCGCCTCTCATTGTTACGTGGGCGAATCGGTGACGGACCCCGGCAAGTACTATCGCGATAACCTGGGAAACGCCATCCGTCTTTTCGACGTGATGCGCGAAAACCGGGTCCGATGGTTCATCCTGTCCTCCTCCTGCGCGACTTACGGCGATCCCGTCAAAGTGCCGATGTCGGAAACCCACCCCCAGAACCCGGTGAATCCCTACGGCGACACCAAATACATGCTGGAGAAGATCCTGTCCTGGTACGACAAGGCTTACGGGCTCAAGTCCACTTTTCTTCGGTATTTCAACGCCGCGGGAGCGGACGCCCTGGGCCGGGTCGGGGAACTGCATGACCCGGAAACGCACTTGATCCCGCTCGTCCTGGACGCTTGCGCGGGTCGTCGCGCCTCGATCACGGTGTACGGGAAAAACTACCCCACGCCCGATGGCACGTGCGTCCGCGACTATATCCACGTGACGGACTTGGCCGAGGCGCACTTCAGGGCGTTGAAACTCATGATGCGAAGAAAAGTGAGCGACGCCTTCAACCTGGGAACCGGAAAAGGGTATTCGGTTCAACAGGTGATCCGCGCCGCGGAAAAGGTGACCGGTCGCAAGATTCGGGTGGTGTTGGGCCCGCGTCGCGCCGGGGATCCGCCGCGATTGGTGGCCGACAACCGGAAGGCCGCCCGCGTCCTGGGCTGGAAACCGCGGCATTCCTCCATCGAAAGCATCCTCCAGACGGCCTGGGCCTGGCATGTGAGAATCAACCGCTAGCCGTCGGCCGCCTCAAGACATCGTGAATGAGCGAGGTTGAACTTTTCCGTGTTGAATACCAACGGCCGGTGGGAACAGCGCTGGCATCCGTTTCGTCGCGAATGGGTGATCGTTTCGGCGCACCGCAACGACCGGCCTTGGGACGGACAACCCGTTCCGGCCATTCCTCCCGCGCCTTCCTACGACTTCTCCTGTGACCGTGGACTGTTACCGAAAAGGAGGCGATCATGTCGGACGACTGCCTGTTCTGCAAGATCCTGAGGAAGGAGATCCCCTCCCAGGCGGCCTTCGAGGACGACCGGGTGTACGCTTTCCACGACATCAAGCCTCTCGCGCCTGTTCACGTCCTTTTCATCCCCAAGAAGCACATCCCCACGGTGGCCGACGTCCAGGCGGGGGACGACACGGTGTCCGTGCTGGTGGATCGGGCCAACCAAGTGGCCAAGAAACTGGGGCTGTCCGAGCGGGGATACCGGCTGATGGTCAACTGCGGCCCTGACGGTGGGCAGGTGGTGTACCATTTGCATCTCCATCTTCTGGGCGGCCAACCGTTAAAATGAGAAAACAAGCCGAAACAAGGCTTTTCTCGCCGGGAAGCGGCTCTCGCGGCGTTGACGGCCTATATCCCCGGGGGTAAACTCCCACCTCCCTCGACGATGGAGGGGCATCCTGACGCATGGATTGAAGGAAGGTGAATCCCCGTGGTCGAAGTCCGAGTGGACGAAAACGAACCGATCGATATCGCGCTCAAACGCTTCAAGAAGGTCGTGCAGAACTCCGGTCTCATCTCCGAGATGAAGAAACGCGAGTTCTATGAGAAGCCCAGCGAGCGTCGCAAAAAGCGTGAGGCCGCGGCCCGTAAAAAGGCCCGTCGTCGCGCCATGAAGGCCAACCGGGACTGATTTTCGTTTGGCAAATAGCCGTTTTAATACCTGAAAGGTTGACTCCAAACGCTTCGGGAAACGCGCGGGTGACTCCGCCGAGCCTGGGGGATCTTGGGGTGAAAAGGGTTTTAAAACGGGTTGTGGTTAACAGGCCCGTTCCCGGCGCGCCCGGGGACGGGCTTTTCTTTTCGACCCATTGGATCCACCCCGTCGCGGGATGCGGTATCCAAACCCGGAGGGGGGTCATGCGGTCTTGGCGCGTTTGGTGGTGAAAAAGCCTGAGGAGGCTTCCATGCCGTCGCCCATTATCGAGAAGATGAACGCCGAGTTGATCGTGGCCATGAAGGCCAAGGACGAGGCCAAGGTCCTGGCGTTGCGCACGCTGAAGAGCGCGCTTAAATACAAGGAAGTGGATCTCAAGCGCGAGCTGAACGACGCGGAAGCCATCGACGTGCTGTCGCACCAGGCCAAACAGCGTCGCGAGTCCATCGAGGGGTTCGAGAAGGGTGGCCGCCCTGAATCCGCCGCCAAGGAAAAAGCGGAACTGGACATCATTCAATCGTATCTGCCCGCCGCCCTGCCTCCGGAAGAGCTCGCCAAGCTCGTCGAGGAGGCCGTGAAAGCCGTGGGGGCCGCCTCGCCCAAGGACATGGGCAAGGTGATGGGTTACCTGACGCCCAAGGTGAAGGGCCGGGCCGACATGGGGCAGGTGAGCGCGGCGGTAAAGGCCAAGCTCAGCTAACGTGGTTGTCAGCGGTCGGCTTTGAAAGCCGACCGCGAGTGAAACGTCACTTCGTTCTGACCGCGGATCACGCGTTGAGAAAACAAACCCTCCCGATCGCTTTTTTTGAACGCCGCACCGTCCAAGTGGCGCGTGGGTTGCTCGGTTGTGTCTTGGTGAACGAGACGTCCCAGGGCCGCGCGGCGGGACGCGTCGTGGAAGTGGAGGCCTATCTGCCCCAGGGCGATCCCGGATGCCACGCGGCGCGCGGACTTACCCGGCGTAATCGGCCCATGTTCGGCCCTCCGGGACGGGCCTACGTGTATTTCTGCTACGGGAACCACGATCTTTTCAACGTCGTGACCGAAAGGCGAGGGCGCCCGGGAGCGGTGCTGATTCGCGCCCTTGAACCTTGCGAGGGTGTCCCGCTGATGGCGCGCCGAAGGTACGGTTCGGCGGGAAAAAACGTCCCGTCGGGGCGCCGCCTCTGGAATCTCACCAACGGCCCCGGAAAACTCACCCAAGCCCTCGACGTGGACCGGCGTCGGCACAACGAAGTGGATCTTTCAACCGGTCCGCTCCGCTTGGAATCCGGAAACCTTCGGCGAGGCGAACGAGTCGGAGTCACCACTCGCATCGGCATCACGGAAGGTTGGGAACTGCCGCTTCGGTTTTTCGTGGAAGGACATCCTTGCCTTTCGGTGCCGCCGGGACGCGATCGACCATCCCCCGGCCGCCGTAAAGCTTTGAAACGTCCTGAACCACAGAGAAAGGGCGGATTTTGAACCACAGAGAACCCCGTAGCGTGACGAAGTCTCTGCTACGGGGTTCTTTGTGGTTG
>CAZSKE010000277.1:0-3901 GCA_964607325.1 uncultured bacterium
CGCCTTGGATCGCGCCGCCACCCGGACCGTTTTAAGACGCCCCAACGCCCTCAAGCGTTCCTTGAGCTCGAGATCCTTCGCTGAAACCAGGAACATCCATCGGAAATTCCGGTATCCGGGCAAGCTCGGCGCCGCGCAATAGGCCTCCGGGCTCCGAAGGATCCACTCCTTCAACTGGCGCGGGGAAAGCGGGAATTCTCCCGGGGAATGGTTGTTCCCGAAATCGGGAACGCCCACCACCGGCTCCGAGTAGCCCCAGGCTTCCTGCACGTCCTGGGTGTGTCCCCCGCACTGGGCCGAGTAAAAAGCCGGAAACGGGCGCCCGTTCTTCCAAAGCACTTGTCCCGCGGTCTCCGTGACGGCTTGGTTGGTCAGCTTCCGCTCCGCCTTGATCCCCGCGTAGGCCTGGCAATGCACCTCGTCGCAAACATCGTATCCCGAGGCGCGATGACGACCCACCTTGGAGAGGCAATCGGTTCTCGCCGCCACGGCCTGGGCCTTGAGGGCTTCCAACGGCCAGGAGGCGGGCATTTCGGACGGCAACACCCCGGCCGTGTAGTCTTCCAGGGCCACGCGATTGATGACGGCGAAGCCCGATCCCGGGCCGGGGTGGATCTCGATCACGCCCCGATAAAAACGATCCTCCTCGGTGGCGAAAAAATACCCCGATCCCGAGGCCACGGCGTGGAGGGCCACCGAATGCCCCGCTTCCGCCGGACGAATCCAGATCCGCTGGCTGAAAATCACCAGCGTGTTGCCTTGGGCGTCCAGGATGGTTCCCGTCCCCTCCGGGACCATCGAGGGGATCGGCGTAGGGGTTTCCAAAGGGGTCGCGTTCCTTTTTTTCAGGGGGGACGACGCGGCCGCGATCCAATTCACCTCGAAATCACAACCCGCCTCGAGGTTGCGAATCGCCGTTCCGGCCGGGGTGGTCAGGGCTAAAGCGCCGCTACCACGAAACACCAGCCGCCTCAGGTTTTCCTCGAGACCGACTCGGATCGTCACGGAGGATTCCGGGAGGGGAGGCGGATCGGGGGGGGTGGCCAACAACCACCGTGACTGGCGCGCTTGACGTCGCTCACGGGCCGTGCCAGGCACTTGTTTTTGAACGTCCTGTTTTTCCTTACGAAGCTCCTTGTCCCGCGGATTGACGGCGGTGGCCCGCTCATAACGGGCCAAAGCCCCCTTGAGATTTCCCAATCCCTTGAGCAGGCGCGCGAGCCGTTTATGCAGGTCCCTGTAATTCGGCTCGAGTTTGAGGGCCTTTTCGTAAGCCGCCTGGGCGCCCGGGAAATCCCCTAACGCCTCGGCGCATTCACCCAAAAGCAGGAACGCCGTGGCGTTCAGCGGCTCGAGCAGGACATACGAATCCAGCAAAACCCTGGCTCGCTTCCATTCGACCTTGGCCTCCAAGGAATGGGCTTTGGCGCGCCGGGCCAAAGCCCGGTGAACGTAGGCGGCTTGCCAAACGGGTTCCGGCAATTCGGGATATTCCTGAAGAAGGACGTCCAACCGCTCGGCCGCCCGGGTCAGGGATTCCACATCCCCGCGACGGGCAATGGCAAACGCCGCTTCGGACTGGCATAGCGGGTCCCCCGCCAAGGAGGCGGCGCGGGCGTAGCACTCCGCGGCCCCGGTCGAATCGCCGGCCTCTTCGCGCGTGGCGGCTTTTTCCAGCAGTAAACGAAGATGGGCCCCGTCGCGCTGTTCCGCTTTTTCGAGGGCGGTTTCCACGCCCTGGAGGTCGCCCAAGGCGAAATCCCGCGCGGCCTCCCGATAGGGATCGCGCGCGCGGGACGGAACAGCCATCAGAACGAGGAGGCCCGGGAGAAGCCACGCAAGTCCACGCGGACATCCACCACGGCCCAAGCAAAATCCTTTTTTCACTCCAAGACCTCCAAGGGGGGAGCGGTGACCCTCGAGTCGTTTCCTGGGGTTGGAGGGAGCGCGCCTCTCGAAAAACTCAAAGCGCCGGACCGCGTCGAAGAATCGCGAAACACCGGGGTTTCGAACTGGCCGCAAAATAAAAAAACCCCGGAGGGGCGCCTCTCCCCCCTCGGGGAACGCGCGACTGGAGGTCATGGCGGCGCCAATTCCAAGGGCCTGAACTCGAGCACACGGTCGTCCCGGGTCAGCCAGTAACCGGTGCTGTCGATGACTTCCAGGTTGGGGACGTATTTTTTCCGAAGATAGTCCAGGAGGCGGACCAACGTGCGATGCGGCTCGGCCTCGCCCTCCCGGAGAACGGTCTTGGCGTGCACATGATGGATCACGCGCCTCATTTTTCGGGCCGGGCTTTTCCTCGGCGCTTTCACCGGCAAGGCGCCCTCCGCCAGGCTCGACGGCTTGAACGCGCGCACCGTCCGGTGCGGGAAAGAGCGCCGCGCCGTATCGATGCTTTCATCGGGATCCGGCGGCGCGAGATCCTCGCCTTGCATGCCCGCCGGGGTGACGACCTCGCCCGACGAGACCATCCCCGCCGGGCCGGGACGCTCGCCGCCAAGGGCGCGTTGGGTCACCTCGCCCAAGGGGTCCGCGTCTTCCCACTCGGAATAAAGATGGGCGAGACAACCCTCGGAGTCGAAGGTGAACTGGACGGAACCGGCGGTTTTGGAAATCGTCAGACGGATTCCTTGGAGGATCTGGCGCCGGTCGCACGGCTCCCCGTCGGACGGGAACGCCTGGTGGACCCGCTCGTGTTTCCAACCCGAAACGGAGGCGATTTCCGCGAATTCCTCCTGAAGCTCAGGCAGGAGGGCCTTGTCCCGGATTCGGCCGAAATAATGGATGGTTCGACTCATGTTTCCCGTTCCTCAAACGATGGGCGCCCGACTTCCGGAATTTCACCGTTGGCCAACCGCCCACCGGTGAAACCCTTACCTTTTGGAGATAGGGCTCGAATCCCCAAACATCAAGTATTGACCCGAAATTTCCGCCTCGGGTTCCCGGAGCGCCTGAGGGCCCAACCCTTTTCCAGGCCGAAAAGACATGCGGATCAGGGGGGGGAGGGAAAGGGTCAATCCCCGCTTCATATCCCGCGCGATCCGGCCCGACACGGTCCTCGACCGAAAGCTCCCCAAACCACGTATTTCGACCCGTTCGCCGGTCTGAAGGGCCCGGATCACCTCGTCGAGGATCCTCTCCACCACCACGCGGGCTTCTTCCTTGTGTAAACGGGTGGCTTTCGCCACCTCGCGGACAAGGTTGCTCATCACCAGCGCCATGCCATCCTCGCTTCCATCACACCCCATTCTACAACATAACCCGAGGATGTTTCCTATCTCCACCCAACCCACGAGGCCACGAGAACACGTTTTTACGATTAAACTTTCCGAGAAACCGCCTTCCAGCGGATCCGCGCCTCCCGCTCGACGCGATTCAGCCCCTTGTCCCGCTCACGATCCGGCTCAAAGTCCTGTCGCCATGCCATCCAAAAGGTCCCGCCCCGCCTGAATGGGTTTGACAGTCATTTTCATCATGGCCCTTCGGCCCACCGCGTCATAGAATCAAGGTTCCATATGAAACCCAACTCCACCGCTCCGCCACCGGTCCGGCCCCTCAAGATCCTCGTCCTGTCCGCCAAGGGCTGGGGAACCGGAAGCGCCTTGCGCGCCTTTTACGTGGCCGAGGCCCTCCGGCGCCGCGGTCACTTCGTGACATTCCCGAAACCCCTCCCCACTTGGCCGCTTTGGCTCGACATGGCCCTTTCCACCCTGTGGGTCCTCCCCGCGGCCTTCTCCCGATCTTTCGACGCCGTCTGGTGCGTGAAACCGTACCCCACTCTGGTTCCCGCCTGCGTCGTCCAGAAATTCCTCGGCGCCAAGATCGTTTTCGACGTGGACGACCTGGACTGGGCCTATAGCTCCGGCGCCTTCGCGACCTTCCACCGCGCGCTCCAAAT
>CAZSKE010000278.1:0-3898 GCA_964607325.1 uncultured bacterium
CTGGAACCCATTCCGGAGGGATTCTACCTGCTGGCCCCCACGCGCCTGGTCCCCCTTCTCCGCACCCGTCTTCTTTCCCCCCTCGGGAAACTCCGCGCCGCGATGGAGCCTTTCATCCGCGTCCGACGGGACCTGGGGGACGAAAGCGTGGGGGCCTTCGTGCGGCGGCGGCTGGGCCGCGAGGTGCTCGATCATCTGGCCGAGCCCCTGTTGGGCGGCGTGCACAACTGCGACCCCGACCGTTTGAGCCTCGACGCCTGCCTTCCGCGGTTTCGCGACATGGAACGGAAAGACGGCTCCCTCCTGAAGGCCATGGCCAAACAGCGGGTGGCCGGTTCCGGCAAGGCCCGGGGCGCCCGCTACTCGCTGTTCGTCACCTTCCGGAACGGCGTTCGCGTCCTAGCCGACGCGTTGTTGAGCCGGCTTCCCGAGGGACGCGTCTCGGTCGGATCGGCCGTGACGGCGTTGACCCCCCGCGCCGATGGGACCTGGGAAATCAAGTGGGGCGGTTCGACCTTGGAGGCCGACGACGTGGTGCTGGCCCTGCAACCTTCCAAGATGCTCCCCCTTCTCGCGCCGCTGGACGACGAGTGGAAGGAATTGCTGGCGGGGATCCCGGCCCATGATTCCGCCACCTGGAACCTGGGGTTCGAAAGACAGCGGGTGGGGCACCCCTTGGACGGATTCGGGTTCGTCGTCCCGGAAAGCGAAAACGCCCTGACGCTCGGCGTGACCTTTTCCAGCCGGAAATTCACAGGGAGGGCCCCCGACGGGCTCGTTCTGACGCGCGTTTTCCTGGGACGGCGGGCGGCCGAGGCGCTGGACGTGGAAGGCGAGGGAGCCGTCCTGAAAAAGGTGTACGCGGAAGTCTCGAAAACCCTCCGCGTCACCGGCGATCCGAGTGTTTCTCGCCTGACGCGTTACCGCGCCTCGATGTCCTACTACCCTCCGGGGCACCTGAGCCGCGCCGACCGGATGAGGCGCAAGGCCGCCGAGACCCCCGGGTTGCATCTGGCGGGCAACGGCCTCTCAGGGAGCGGCATCCCGGACTGCGTCGCGATCGGCGAGGCCGCGGCGGAAACCCTGTGGCGCTCGTCACCCACCCAATAACCGACCGCCCTTGCGGGTGCTTGAAAAACGCTTTGACAACCTTTATGTCTTCCTTCGAGCCCGCTTGTGGTTGAACCCTCAACCGGCCCATTGTCCCGGTTTCACGGGACGCGCGCGAGACCCGGGGTTCAACCTTCGAGGCGGGTGATTTACAAAAACATTCAGACCATGCGAAAATACGTCACTGAAATGACCCATGCTCTCGTTGAAAAACGACTTCACCCACGTTGTGGCTTTGACCGGCCTGTCGAGGTTTGGCGTCAGGGTGATTGCCATTCCTCCGGGCACGGCATCCGCCGACCCCAGTTATGCCGTTCCCGCGACATCAGCGCCGGGGGCATCCGCCTGAAGACCCCCCATCCCCTCCCCTTGCACTCCCTGGTAAAGCTGGACTTCAAGACGCACGAGGAACAACCCGTCCAGATCTTCGCCAAGGTGGTTTGGTCCACCCACGCGGATTGCGGTTTGAAATTCTACTCCTTCGACGGCCCCCTCTCCGTTTGACTTACTCCTGAGGATCAACCCCCCTGGAATTTATTCCGCCCGCGCCAAGCTCTCCAAGCGGTCATCGGATTCATTTCGGATAACCACTGGAGGGTTTGGGGAAAAAACAAGTTACGAGGGGCCGAGTCAGCCCCGACGTTCCAGCATGCCCCTCACCGCCTCCACCACTTCTTCCACGCCGATCTCGTCCATGCAGAAGTAACCGTCCGTCCGGAGGCACTGGTGCGACTCGCACGGCGAGCAATCCGGCTTTTTCGAAAGCACTCTCACCCGGTCGCCCCAGGGCCGCCAGACATTCGGATCGTTGGCCCCGGAAAAAAGGCTGACCACCCCCGTCCCGCAAGCGGCCGCCAGATGCGCGGGGCCGCTATCGCATCCCACGAAAACGGCGCATTCCCTCAACACGGCCGCCAATTCGCGCAAGGAAAGGCGTCCCACGAGGTTCGACGCGGGGCATTTCAGGTCGTCCATGATCTCGCGAGCCAAGGAAGAGTCCTCGGCGCCCCCTAAAAGCACCAGGTCCGCCTGCGTGGTGGCGTGTAATTCGTGGAGAAGCGACGTGAAGGATTCCTCCCCCCACCGCTTGGCGGGAGTGGCCGCGCCGATATGCACGGCGACCCGAGGAACGTTCGGCAGGCTTTCCTGGCTGGGCAAATGCGATCTCGTGATCTTGCGGTCGCGCTCCGACACCCACATTTCCAGGCCCGAGCCGTCACGGGGCACACCCAGGCGGTCGAGCAAAAGAAGGTTGCGTTCGACTTGATGAAGACCGCTCGAGGGAACCGGCGCCGACGCGGTTAATAACACCCTTCCGGGTCCCAGGGCGAACCCGGCGCGGGTCTTCGCGCCCGACAGCCCTGTCACCAGCGGGTCCAAGTTGCTTTGATACCTGAAATCCAACACTTGGTCGAACGCGCGCCCGCGCAAGTAGCGAACGAGCTTCAAGGCCGAGCGCCACCGGTTCCAAACGGTCTGCCCCGGTCTCAGCCACAAGGCGTCGAAAAGCACCACCTCGTCGAAATACGGGCAGGCCTCGGCCAGGTTACCGACTTCCGAGGGAACCAACACGGTGACGCGGGCGGAAGGATATTTCTTGCGGAGCGCTCGGTAGACGGGAATGCCGAGGACGAAGTCCCCAATTCGGTCCAGGCGGAGAAGGGCGAGGTTCATGGCGTCCCAAGGGTATCAGGGAGGTCCCCACCCGCCAACAGGAATTGGCGGCATTTTACGGGCGCGGGCGCGGCGAAATTTCTAGCGTTTCAGGCTTTTCCCTCGATCTTAGCGCTTTGCTCCACCAGGATCTGGACGAGATCCAATTCCCCCTTCTCGAGCCACACCTTGCCGTCGTGGGGGCAGCGGTCGATCACCACGCGGGTCAACATCAAGTGAAACGACTTCGACATCGCTTTCCCGCAGGTCGGGCAGGCGATCACCAACCCGCTCGGGGTCTGTCCCAAGGGACGGTCGACCTGGGCCTTCCGCCAAGCGAGCGCGGCCTCCACTTGCTCGGGCCCGAAAATCTCCTCGCGTCGGGCGACGATACGTTCCAACACGCCGGGTTCCAGAAGGCTTCCCTCGCAGAAAGCGCAGGTAAGCGTGCGCGCCCCCTCGTAGGTTTTTCGGAGAAGCGGCACGTGGCAAGCGGGGCAGAGTTCCCCGGAGCGGGAACCCCTCAACGCCTTCGTGAAGAGGAGCGACAATTCGGGGACTTCCCCGGCTTTGACCACCCCGGTCGCGCCCTCCGCGCAGACCCAAGTCCGAGGCTCCAGGGACGCGGACGCGAGAAACTGCGGGAGCGTGTAAGGCCCCATCCATTGGTCCTTCAGGAAGGCGTGATACCTCGTCCCCGGGGCGCGCCGGGGCGGCGTCCGCCCGGCCCTCGCCGCGGACTCCTTCGGCGAGGCGAGATCCGCCTTGGCCCAATCGAGCAGTTTCTGGATGCGCCGTCCGACGGGGGGGTGGGTGGAGAACAAGTCGGCGAAAAACCCGTCGCCCTCGTCCAGGCCGGGCGCCTCGGGGTGGAGAATGAAACTGGATTGGAACCCCGTCGGCGGGTCCCCGCCACCCCGGAACTTCCCGGCGATCTTCCGCAAGGCCTCCGCCAACGCCAGGGGATTCTTGGTCATGCGAACGGCCTGGGCGTCCGCCATGTACTCCCGGCTCCTCGAGAGCGCCATCGACAGCATCCAGGTCAGGAATCGCCCCACCGAGGCCACGAGCCAGATCACGAGGAGCGCCCCCGCCCCGCCGCTTCTTCCGTAGGAAGCCCTCCCCCAACGTCCCG
>CAZSKE010000279.1:0-3896 GCA_964607325.1 uncultured bacterium
TATGTCAACAACTCCTTCAGCGACATGAGCGGCTATACACTGGATGAGCTGATGGGCCTCGGCCCCCTGGGTTTCCTGGACCTGATCCATCCCGATGACCGGGTGTTGATGATGGAAAACGCCATCTACTCCGTGATCTCGCCCGAGGGTTGCGCGGCGATTCTCTGGGACAACCGGGAGATGATTCGGCAAGCCTCGGAAGTTCTCAAACTGACCGCGAAGGACCTGTTGGCTTTCAAGATCATTGATGAGATCGTTCCCGAGCCTGTCGGAGGGGCCCACTTGAACCCTGAAGAGGCGGCCCGGTCGCTCAAACGGGCCGTGGAACGACAGCTTCTACCCTTGCTACGTCTTTCGCCGGCGGCCTTGGAAGACCAGCGTTACCGTAAATTCAGGGCGATGGGCCATTTCGCGACCCTCAAACCCGGAGTGGGGTTCGACCAGTGACAAGTCGAGCGTTAGCCTCCCTCTTCCTCGTGATGGGTTTGATTCTGGGAGTCGCCTCCTTCTCTCACGCGGGCTCCCGGGTCGTGGTCGAGGCGGCTCATGGGGGATCGGACGCGGGGTCGCGAGCCAACGGCCAATCGGAGAAGGATTGGACGCTTCAATTCGCCAAAGCCGTGAAAACCGCCCTGGAAGCCGCCGGGGTGGACGTGGTCTTGGTGCGGGGCAAGGACGAGGCGCTCACGGACGACCAACGTTCCGAGCGCGCCAACACGGTTGGCGCGGCCGCCGCCATCGTGATTCACGCGGACCGGGAGACGACGGGAGCCGTTCAAGGCCCTTTTGTTGTCGTTCATCCTCCGATGCCGGCTACCGGTCGTGAGGATGGACTGCCGGAGGCTGGAAGGGTTTCCCCGGGACGATTCAAGCAATCGCGTCGCCTGGCCGGATTGTTGGCGGTTCGCCTGGGTGTTTCCGATAAGCCCTCGCCCCTGTCGGATTCCCGCGTCCTAGCGGGGGATCCCCCCCAAGCGGCGGGCCGGATTCTGGGCGCCCCTCACCGTTCCTTGCGCTTTATGGCGCTACCCGCGGTGGTGGTGGAACCCCTCTTCCTCTCGAACAAGGCCGATTTGAAAAAGTTCGATTCGCAGGCGGCCGTGGACACTTTCGCCAAATCATTGGCTCAAGGCGTATTGGATTATTTGAGCGATGACGGGGGCCGCCCATGAAGCTGTCTCCCCGCGGGGTGGCGCTTTTGGTTCTAGCCCTGGCGTTGGTCGTCTACGGCGTCTGGCGCGAACGGAGCAGGGTTCCGCGGCTTTCGCTCGCGGCGAGGACGGACGCCCCCCAGGCCGCTTTGTTTGAGCCCTCCGACAAGCCGGCCACGATTTTCCTGCGCGTCTTGTCGCCTTCCGATGGCGGAGCGCAAGTGGTGCCGTTCGTCATCCGGAAAAGCAAGAGACGGTTGAACCAGATGAAACAAGCTGTTTTGGCTTATTTGAACGGACCCCGCGAAGGCCTCAAGCCTTTATCCCCGCCTGGGGTTGTTTTTAACGAGATGTACCTGACAAAAGCCGGCACGGTCGTGGTGGACCTTTCGGTTCCCGCCAGCGACGTTTTTGGTTTCTATGACGAGGCGCAATTCGTCTCGGGGCTCTCTCATGTCCTCGTGCAGAACTTCGAGGAAGTGAAACGAGTGCGATTGTTGAACGACGGGGTTGAATCGGGTACATTGACCGGACATTACGCCCTCGGAACGGCGGAAAGCGTGGCGGGATCCCCGTTCAACCAGGGGCCTTCGTCCCCATGAAAACGGGATGGCCGCCCGAATCCCCGCTTTGGACCTACCGGTGAGCCTGCCCCCCTGTTGAACCGCTTCTTGCCGCGAGAACCGTCGGACGGCGCCCCCAAGCCGTTCATAAAATCAGCCGATAAGGTGTCCACACAGTCATGAGTGAAAACCCAAAAGACGAAATGCCGACCGCCTACCAGCCCCAAGAGGTGGAAGACCGCTGGTACCCCCTGTGGGAAGAAAGCGGCGACTTCCAGGCGGAAACGGATACGAGCAAACCGGCCTACGCCATCGTGGTGCCCCCGCCGAACGTGACCGGCAGTCTGCACATGGGCCACGCCTTGAACGCCACCTTGCAGGACCTTCTCTCGCGATACCACCGCATGAAGGGATTCAACGTCCTGTGGCTACCGGGCTGTGACCACGCGGGAATCGCCACTCAGAACGTGTTGGAAAGGGAATTGCGCAAGGAGGGAAAAACCCGGCACGATTTGGGGCGGGAAGCTTTCGTGGCGCGCGTGTGGGAATGGAAGGCGAAGTACGGCGCCACCATTATGCGCCAGTTCCGGGCGATGGGAAGTTCCCTCGACTGGAGTCGCGAGCGATTCACCATGGACGAAGGGCTGTCGCGAGCCGTGCGCCGGGTTTTCGCACAGTTGTACCGGGACGGCCTCATCGTCCAGGATCATTATCTCATCAACTGGTGCCCCCGTTGCCAGACCGCCCTTTCCGACATCGAAGTGGAGCACAAAACGGTCCAGGGCGCCTTCTACCACCTCCGCTATCCCTTCGTGCATGATCCGTCCGACGGTCTGGAAGTGGCCACGACGAGGCCCGAGACCTTGTTGGGGGATACCGCCGTGGCCGTGCATCCGGGCGACGACCGGTACGCGGGTCTGGTCGGGAAAACCGTGATCCTTCCGCTCCTGGAACGTCGGATCCCCATCATCGAGGACGCGTACGTTGACCGAGAGTTCGGGACCGGCGTGGTGAAGATCACTCCAGCCCATGACTTCAACGATTTTCAGGTGGGCAACCGGCATCATCTCGAGCGGATCAACCTTCTGAACCCCGACGGAACCTTGAACGGGAATGCCGGCCCTTACCGTGGTTTGGATTGCCTGACGGCCCGAAAGAAGGTTTTGGAGGATCTCGACCGGAAAGGTCTCCTCCTCAAGACAGAGCCCCATGAGCACAACGTGGGACATTGCTATCGTTGCGGCACGGTGGTGGAACCGTACTATTCCAAGCAGTGGTTCGTGCGCATGAAGCCCCTGGCGGAGGCCGCCTTGAAGGCGGTCGCGGATGGCCGGACGCGCTTCACGCCGGAATCCTGGCGCGACGAGTTCAACCGTTGGCTGAACAACATCCAGGACTGGTGCATCAGCCGCCAGATCTGGTGGGGGCACCGCATCCCCGTTTACACCTGCCCTTCGTGCGGCCGCGTGGACGTTTTCGAGGAAGAACCCAAAAAATGTTCGGCCTGCGGCGCGAAGGATCTGGTTCAGGATCCCGATGTGCTTGACACGTGGTTTTCCTCGTCCCTTTGGCCCTTCTCGACCCTGGGATGGCCCGATGCGACCCCCGACCTCAAGATCTTCTATCCCACCTCGGTCCTGGTCACTAGCTGGGACATCATCTTTTTCTGGGTAGCCCGCATGATGATGATGGGCCTCAAGTTCATGGGAGAGGTGCCTTTCCGCGACGTTTACATGTACTCCCTGGTGGCCAACGAGGAAGGGAAGAAGATGAGCAAGTCCAAGGGGACCGTGGTGGACCCCCTGGAGATGATCCGGAAATACGGGGCTGACGCGCTCCGGTTCACGCTCTGCTCCATCGAGACCAAACAGCGTTACGTCTCGCTGACTCCGCAAAAGCTCGAGTCATCCCGCAACTTCGTCAACAAGCTCTATAACGCCGTGAGGTTCGTCCTTATGTCGTTGGGAGCTGGTTCCGCCGCCCCCCTGCGGAAGGGTGAGGAGCCGGAACAGGCCTTGGGTCTCGAGGACCGGTGGATTCTCTTCCGCCTGGGAGAGGTTTCGGCGCGGGTTTCCGAGGACATAGAAAAATACCGGCCCTCGGACGCCTGCCAGACCCTCTACCATTTCCTGTGGAACGAGATATGTGATTGGTACCTGGAGGCCTTGAAACCCCGGTTGGC
>CAZSKE010000280.1:0-3895 GCA_964607325.1 uncultured bacterium
GTCGAGAACCTTGGGAAAAACGGCTTGGAAAAGCAATCCGCATGTACCGAAATAAGCGTGGCCTTACGCTTCAACAGGCCGCCGACCGGTATGGGTGCAATCTCCGCTGGTGGCAGGCGTTGGAGGCCGGGCGAAACACTTCAGTTGATGTTCTGATGAGGGTATCGAAAGTCGTCAAGGTTGATGTCTGGAAACTGTTGAAATAGTCTGGCTTGATTAACGCCCTGTTATGCTCGTTGGAGTGACGATGCCACCAAGACTATGCCGTGAAAGAGTTTGAGGGTTTTCAAAATACCGTGTAGGGCACTTTACAGGTCAGTGTTAAGGGAAGCAGGGCACGAAGTCGTGTGCCTATGAAGTGAAGAAGTTGAACACATCAGCCCCCATTCTTTTGAAACAGAGAGAGGTAAAGTGAATTTCGTCGGTGTCTTATACGTGTCTTATTTAACCGTTCAACCTCGTCTTCGACCATCGCCAACCGTCACGAACCACTAAAAGCAAAAAAGCCCCTGCCCGTGAAACGTAAGTGGGCAAAGGCGTTTATTTGCATCGGGGACAATTATTTTTAGTCGTGAAGCTCGAAAGAGGTGGCAATGTTTTTCAAGTCCACTGCCTTACCAATTAGACTAACCCTCCGACGACCCTAGGATACAACGGAGGACCGGTCCTTTGGCCCCTTTGAACCCTTCGATGAACTCAGGGTTTTCAAATGAATTAAGCGACCTTTGGAAGGGGCGCCTATTGTACCCAAAAGTCTCCCGGTGACAACGGGTTCATCGGCCCGAACACCGCGTTTTTAAAAGAGTGTTTCCGGAACAGCGGCCGAGTCTTGAATACAGCGTTCCGAGTGTTTGACGCGAAGACCCATCAGATCTAGAGGATGAATGGTCGATGTATCCGGCATATCATCCATGTGAGTATCAAGATCTTTCGGTCACTCCACCCACAAGACCCGGGGGTGGTTAAAGACTGCGGCCTAAGGTGGCGCCGGCCCAGGTGGCCGCCAGACAGCCCACGACCGTGGCCGTGAGGTTCAATCCCGCCAACCGCCAACTGCCTTCCTGAATATACGCGAAGGTTTCCCAACTGAAAGTGGAATACGTCGTGAAGGACGCGCAAAACCCCACGGCCACCAAGAGTCGCGTTTGCGGCGGGAACCAGCCTTTGTCCAGGTGGAGCGTGAGGAACAACCCCAGGATGAAGGACCCCAGGAGGTTGATGATCAGTGTCCCATAAGAAAAATCAGGGCCGCAGCGTTCCGCCGTCCAACCCGAGATCCAATATCGGGCGAGAGCGCCGAACACCGCGCCTCCGGTGATGTAAAGGTATTTCTCCACGGGGAATCCTCCTTGAGCGGCGTGTTCATTCAAATCCGTGTGGGTAGGGTTTGTGTTTCCCGTCCGGCGAGTGGTAATGGGCGACGTGGATGTCCTGAAGCGTCACCAGACAATGCTGGGGAAGCATTTCCTCGATCAGGCGCAGGGCCTTTTTCGCGCGTTCCGGCGTTTCCACCACCTCCACAACGACCGGAAGCTTTTCCATGACCTCTACGAAGCGGATGGAGTGGATGCGCGCGGCGGATCCGTATCCCATGATGCCGCGGAACACGGTGGCGCCCGCGAAGCCTTCTTTGAGGAGCCGCTCAACGATCGCTTGATAGAGGAGCTTGCCTTCCCACTTCAGGTTCTCTTCCAAATAAACCCGGACGCACTTGCAATGGCCTTCCATCGTGGTCATCGTTCGCCTTCCTTGCGGGACTTCCAGGAATCCAGCAAGCATACAACATTTCTCCGGCTTCTTCGGCGGCCCGTTGGGCCGCTAGAATGATCGATCAACGAAATAATTGAGAATGGATAAGATCTTGCGGTCTATTGGCTCAAGGGTTCTATCACGCCAGTCGTGAGGCTCTAAACGTGTCGACGATGGCTCCGGCTTCGGAATGGGGTGCTTTTCGAGGCTCCCCAGGGTACGTGCGATTGGGCGAGGGTTGTAAACGCTTGTCAAATTCCGGCGGGAAAAGTCAAATAATGAACAATAAACACCTCAATAATCGGGTCGGGGTCCGTCAAGCGTCCCGGGGTGGGGTTTTAAGCGGTTTCAGGTGTGGGCTTTTCGGAATGGATATTGCATGCTTTTTCCCCGCATGCGATCCCCGGCCGCCCCGCTTCGCCAGTTCAAGTCCCCTCGGGTCTGGTGGGGGCTCTTGATATTGACCGTCGGAATGGGTGTCCTGGTCTGGAACGGGTCCCGTTCTGGAATATTCGCCGAGAATCCCCCCGGAATGGCGCGGGGCCAATGGATCCCCGAATCGGAATTATCGGATCAATTTCGGGTGATCGGGCTCGACGCGCACAAGAAACACTACTTTATTCTTCCCGACCTGTCCGATCCCGCCGGCAAGGATCCCGCCGTCTACAAGGAAATCGAAGAGCAGATGTATTGGCTCAATTTCAGGTTTTCCCACGGCGACATCCTCACCAAGATGACCGGCACCGACGAGCTGTATGTGGCCGTGCCGGATCCGAGGGAGGTCACTTTTTCCTTCGGGGGCGAGAAGGATTTTTTCAAGAACTATCTTCGCTACCGCCGAGGATGGACCGAGGACGATATTCGGAAACGCGTCAGGTTTTTCCCGGTCGCGAACGAAATCATCTGGACCCAGGACGCCTGTGAAATGGTGAGCCGGGCGGGGGTTCCCGGTGTCGTCATGTACTGCGGCTCCCGGGACATGATCCAATATCCGAATCTCGCGCGCGGCTTGGCGGCGGCCAATCCGGAATTTTTCCAAATGAAGGAGCTCCCGCGGGCGCTGAGCGCCGAGGGGGGCGATCTGGAAGTGGTTTGGGGGCCGGACCGGAAGCCCGCGCTCTTGTTGGGCTATCACCGCGTTTTGGATTATCTCGTCGAAACCCGTCAGGGATGGGACGAAAACAAGCCGGTGACGAGGGAAATCGTGGAGGAGGCGCGTCGCACCTATTCCGAGGGTTTTGGCGGTCTTCCCGTGATCATCGTTCCCGAAAAGGCTCTGAGCGAGCCTTCAAAAGCCTCCAAGGAAATTTTCCACCTGGATATGCTGGTATCGGTGATGGACGCTCATCAGGGTCCCAAGCCTCACGCTTTCGTGCCGATCTTCGCGAATCCTCCCGTGGTGGACGCTTTTTTCAATGAGATTCTTTCGCCGGAGTTGATCCGAAAGGCTTCCTGGGAATTCGACGAAGCCGCCTCGCAAATGGCCGCGCTGGGATACGAGGTGGTGCGGTTGCCCTTCAACGATCATCCGGCGAGATCGCCGGTCAATTTTGGAAAATACCGGGATGGAGAGACCGGCCAATACGTTGTGTTGGCGGCGAAGTATCCCTACCACCTTCCTTTTAAAAGTCCCCAAGCGCCCCAAGCGCAGTTGAGGGAATCCGTCGAGGACCTCGCCAAATCCATGGAGCGTTGGAACCGATCGGGCGCAGAGGAGGACGTGAGGTTATTGCGCGAGGATATTGAGAAACTATGGCAGGCCATGGATTACGCGGATTCGGTGCCAAACCCGTTTTTCGACGAACGCGCTCGACGAATTACGCGGGCCGGGTATCAGGTCAAGGAAGTGCATTGCTTCAGCTGGGGATCGGGCGGAATTCATTGCCAGCTTCTGAAATAGGGGCGAAAACGAGGTGTTCGTTCGGGGGCGTGCCCGGATAACCCCAGGAAAGAAATCCTTCCCACCTGGATGGGGAATGTTGGCCCTCCGGTGTCATACAATCCCTGTATGGAAACGCGATCCCTCCCGCCGCCTCGCGCCCTCCTTCCCTGGAAGGAGGCGTTTCATCCCCGGTCTTGGACGAGCCCCAGCACGCTGATCCTTTTGGGGGTGAATCTCCTGCCGCTTTTGGGGGTTCTTTTTTGG
>CAZSKE010000281.1:0-3891 GCA_964607325.1 uncultured bacterium
GGCGACCCCAACGGGAGTCGAACCCGTGTTGCCGGGATGAAAACCCGGTGTCCTAGGCCTCTAGACGATGGGGTCGGGGGGCGCGCGGAAGGGCTTTTCCCGGCCGGCGCCAGCCTGATTAAGGAGGCAGATTGTAGGGAAGCCGTCGTATCAAGTCAAGAAAACGGCCTGGCCAGGACGCCACGGGGACGGCCGTTTCGGTTATCATGCGTGCGGTAACCCCTTTGGGAGGCTTTCATGAGAAACCGTGTTATTGGAACCATGATGATCGCCCTGGCCCTGGCGTTAGCGGGCGGGTGCGGAGGAAAAACAGTGAACTCGAAAGTCCGTTTTGAGACGACTCAAGGCGCTTTTACCGCCGAGATCTATTCCGACGTGAAGGTCACGTCAGCCAATTTTCTGGATCTGGTGAAATCGGGTTTTTACAACAACCTCGTCTTCCACCGTTATGTCCCGGACTTCGTCATTCAAGGCGGCGATCCCCAAGGGACCGGGATGGGCGGCTCGGGCAAAACCATCCCCCTCGAGATCACCGAGCACAAGCACGTGAAAGGCGCGTTGGGCATGGCGCGTTCCGCCGCGCCTGACAGCGCCTCGAGCCAATTCTACGTCTGCTTGGCCGATGTCCATAACCTGGACGGGAACTATTGCGTCTTCGGCCAGGTCTTGGAAGGCATGGAGAACGTGCTCAAACTCCGCCAGGGCGACAAGATGCTCAAGGTGGAAGTCGTCCCCTGAGGACGCGTCGAATAGTCGGCCGCGGGAGATCCGCGTTCGCCTCGAACGCCACGGAATGGAAAGTTACGGGGGCCGTCTAGACTGTGGACGTCCGCCGGGCCTGAAAATACCTGAACGAAATCGGAATGGGGGTTCCATGGCCATCACCATCAAGGATGTCGCGCGGAAAGCCGACGTGTCCGTGGCCACTGTTTCCCGCGTGGTCAACCAGAAGGATATCCACAAGGTCGGGGCGAAAACCCAGCGGAAGATCGAGAAGATCCTCAAGGAGATGGGGTATCACCCGAACACGATGGCCCGGGGGCTCAAGACCCGCCGAACCCGAAACATCGGCGTGGTGTTTTTTTGGTACGACCGGCCGCACCTCTCGGATTTCTACCTGACGCTCGTGCTGGATGGCGTCATCAACTTCCTCGCGGACAAGCAATACAACGTCCTGATGAACACCTTCTCGCGTAACCTCGAGAACATGGACTTGTATTCCGGTTTTGTGAACAACGGACTGGTCGACGGGGTCCTCGCCATCGCGCCGCCCGTGGAATCCCAGTTTTTCCTGGACCTCAAGAGCGGTACCCTCCCGTACGTGCTGGTGAATTACCAGGTGAACGACCCGGAGGTCTGTTTCGTCGACTGCTTGAACACCCAGGGCATCATCGACGGCGTCGATCATCTGCTGGCCCTCGATCACAAGCGCATCGGTTTCATCGCCGGGGACGTGACCTTTTCCAAAAACTCCCTGGACCGCCTGAACGCCTTCAAGTACATCCTGAAGAAACGCCACCTGACTTTCCGGGAGGACCATGTTTTTTACGGGAATTGGAGGGAGGAATCCGGCGTCAAGGCCGTCCAGGCCTTGTGGAAGACCAAGAATCCCCCGACGGCGCTCTTGTGTTCCTCGGACGTCATGGCGATCGGGGCGGTGAAACAACTTCGTAAACAGGGCTTTCAAGTGCCGCAGGACGTGGCCGTCATCGGATTCGACGATCTGCCGGTTCTCACGCTGGCCGACGTGCCTTTGACCACGGTGCACCAGCCCCTGTACGACATGGGCGTGGAAGCCGCCAAGATGCTTTGGAACCGGTTGGAGAACCGGCCGTCGGATTACAAACACCGTTTTTTCCCGACCAAGCTTGTCGTCCGTGAATCCTGCGGGTATTACCACAAGCATCCCACCGCTGTTCAACCCATCACCCCTTGACCTCCCCGACGAATCTTCCGTTCTACGCTTCCTCCTTCGCCGCGGGAGCCATTGTCCTGTTCCTCGAGTTGGCGGGCGCCCGTTGGTTGGCGCCCACGTTCGGGTCGGGACTCGATGTTTGGGCTTCCTTGCTCACCGTGACTCTTTTAGCCATCGCCTTGGGCGCCTGGGGCGGCGGGGTTCTGGCGGATAAACATCCCCGCCTCCGGACGCTCGCCTTGGTCTGGTTTGGCGCGTCCCTATCGATCGCCTGGCTCCTGCCGTTGAGGAATCCCGTTTTGAGAGCCGCCGGCTCCCTGCCGCCGGGTTGGGGGGCCTTGGTTTCTTCCATCCTCTTATATCTTCCCGCCCTGATTCTCTTGTCCGCCGCCGCTCCCTTGGCCGTCCGGTTGGCGGCGCCCTCGCCCGACTCCTTGGGCCGCGTGGTGGGGCGTTTTTCGGCCGTCGGAACGGCCGGAAGCTGTTTGGGCGCCCTCTTGACCGGTTTTTTGCTGGTGCCTCATTTCCCGTTGACCCGGCTTTTCGCCGGAGCGGCTTTCACGGCGGCCTTGGTGGGTTTGGCCCTTCTACCCGGAGCCTTGCGCCGCGTCGCCCCGCCGTTCGGGGTTCTCATGTGGGGTGTGCTTCTTTTCATCCTGTCCGTTCCGAGCGTGACGGGAAACCTTTCGGTGAATGGCGGAACGCTTCTCGTGCAGGAAGCGCGGCAGAGCCTGTACGGTCAGATCCGGGTGATCGAATCGAACACAGGACGCTACCTTTTCCTGGACGGGATCTTGCAGGGTGGGCGGACGCTGGCTGACGGAGCCACCATCGCGAGTTATTCCATGTTGATGGAAGCTTTGGGTCGCGCCGTGACGCCCAAGCCGGAACGCGTGTTGGTCCTGGGATTGGGCGCCGCCCTCCTGCCGAACCGGTTCCAATCCTTGGGGGCCCGGGTGGACGTGGCCGAGATCAACGGTCAGATGGCGGCGGTGGCGGAGCGTTGGTTCGACTTCCACCCGCCCGAAGGCGCGCTTTTCGTGATGGACGGCCGTCGTTTCCTGCGGGAAGCCTCCGGACCCTACGATCTCATCATGATGGACACCTTCTCGGGGGAGGAGGTGCCCGGGCACCTGATCACGGTGGAGACGTTTCGGCGATGCCGCGAATTGTTGAGGCCGAGCGGGGCGCTGGTCTTGAATTACATCGGCAACGCCTCCGGGGTCGAGTCGCGCGTGCCCGCTTCGGTGGCGGCCACTTTGCGACGAGCTTTCGAGTCGGTCGAGGTTTTCGCGCTGGGGCCCGCGGGGGAGCGTGACAACCTGGTCCTGGTGGCGAAGGGATCGGGCGTGGCCTGGGATAAAGCGCCCACGGACATCCCGGGGCCTTCCCCGGAGGAACAAGCCAAGCTCGCTCACTTGATGGACTACCGCAGGACCCTGCCGGACACCGACGTGGTGTTTACCGACGATTGGCATCCGCTGGACTGGCTGGACCGGAAGACGAGACTGCAATGGCGAAGGGACGCGTTGTCCTTCACCCGCCAAAGCGGGGTCGAGGGATAAAAGGCGTTTATGGTCGCTTTTTGCCGGTGGCGTATGAATTGTTTGGGAAGTCCCGCGTGAAACCGGGCGGTTGACGCGTTCGTCAAATAGCTTGAAGGTCGTAGTGGAAGCGAATCGGGGGATTTGATTAAATACCCCTTCCCGCGGGCTGGAGCCCGGGGGAAAGACACCACCTCATTTGGAGGGCCTCCTGTGAAATCATTCTTGAAAATCGCGTTCGCCGCCGCGCTTATGTTCGCGCTCGGAACTCCCCTTCGGGCCGCGGGTCCGACGGCTGACATCAAGGACATTGACACTCCCATCATGATCGATGGAAACCTGTCCGACTTCGTGGGGGCCCCCACGATGCTGCTCAACAAAAAAGAACAAGTGGTCGCCGGCATCGGGCTCTGGAAGGGCTTGGAGACCCTC
>CAZSKE010000282.1:0-3880 GCA_964607325.1 uncultured bacterium
GAGGAAGTGCCCGAAGAGCTCGGGGCTTTGGACGAGGAAGCCCGATCCTTGAGTTTCATGTGGCCGGAGGCCCCCCCCAAGCGTTGGGACCTGCGTTCGGCGGAGTCGAAGATCAAATCCGAGCAAGCCGCCTTCCAGGACGCCAAAGCCAACGTTTGGCCCGACCTGAACGCTTTCGCCTCGGTCCAATCCAACGGTCTCGACTCCGAGTTCAATCCGGCCCATCTCGAAAGCACGAAGGGGCATCATCCCACCACCAAAATCGGGGCGTCGATCGTGATTCCGCTCGACGTGTTCACGGCCAAGAAAGCCGCCCAAGGCTACGAGCGCAACTACCAAGCGGCCCGTCTGGCTTTCGCCGACAAAACGCTGGAAACCCGGCGCGAATGGGCCCAGTTGAAGAACCGCTTGGACGATGTCGAGAAGCGGCTCCAAATGGCCACCGAAATCGAGGATATCCAGAAGAAAAAGGCCGAGAGGGAGCGCGAGCGTTTGTCCTTGGGGCGTACCACCCAGTTCGTGGTCCAGACCTACGAGGCCGATTACGCCTTGTCGCGGCTCCAACGTTTATCCCTCGTGGCCGAGAAACTGTCGCTGTGGGCTGAAGGCGAGTGGATGCTTTCCGCCGATCGCGAAACCACAAAAAAACAGTGAGGAATGTTTCAGACCGCCGTCTTTTCATCCCGAATCGCGAAAGTCTCATTCCGCGTTTCATTGAGGTGCTGAATTGAACTTGCCCAAGATTTCCATCGAGCGGCCCGTCTTCGCCACCTGCGTCCTGGGCCTCATCCTGCTCATGGGCGCCGTGTCCTATCGGTCCTTGAGCGTGGACCAGTACCCGGACGTCAATTTCCCCTTTGTCATGGTTTTCGCCACCTATTCGGGCGCCGGTCCCGAGGAGGTGGAAACCCTCGTGGCGCGTCCCTTGGAGGAGGCGCTAGGCGCGATCGAGGGCGTCAAGAACATCACGTCCATCAACCAGGAAGGCTCCTGCATGGTGTTGATGGAGTTCACCCTGGACACCAACGTGAAGGAAGCGGAAATTCGCGTCAAGGACAAGGTGGACTTCGCCGAGCCCCTCCTTCCGGACGACGTGGACAAACCCATCGTCCGTCGTTTCGATCCTGCCGACATGCCCGTGGCCATCCTGGCTTTCAAGACGGGTTTGGGCGCCTCCGAGGGTTATGACCTGGCCGACCAAGCCGTCAAGGCGCCCTTGGCCCAGGTGGGGGGCGTGGGAACCGTCGAGATCTTCGGCGGCACCCCGCGCGAAATCCGCGTGAACCTGGATCGGCGGAAACTCAACGCCTACCGCCTGTCCGTGGGGCAGGTGTCGGCCCGGATCGCCGCGAACGGCGCCAATGTGGCCCTGGGAAACGTGACGAAAGGCCCCTCGGACCTGTTATTCCGCTCCCTGGGCGAATACCGGGACCTCACGCGACTCGAAAAGACCGTGGTGAACTTCGCGGGGTCCGACGTGGCCGTGCCCTTGTCCCGCCTTGGGAACGTCCAGGACACGGTGCAGGAAGCCAAGACCTACGCTTACGTCAACGGCGATCCCGCCTTGTTTCTTGTCGTGTTCCGCCAGTCCAAGTCCAACCAGGTGAAGGTGGCGGACGCCATCGCGGAACGCGTCAAGAAGTTGAACGAGGACTTCAAGAAAAGGGGATCGGCCGCCGAATTGCTCGTGGTGTACGACACGGCCCGCGCCGTGCGCTTGAGCCTCGAGGACGTCAAGCAAACCATCCTCCTTTCCATCCTCTTGACGCTCTTGGTGGTGTATCTCTTCCTGGGAAGTTTCCGGTCCACGATCATCACCATCACCTCGCTCCCGGTGTCCTTGTCGGGCGCCTTCATTCTCATGGCGGCCATGGGGTTCACCATGAACGTCATCACGCTCCTGGCCCTTTCCTTGGCCGTGGGGTTGCTGGTGGACGACGCCATCGTGGTGCGGGAGAACATCTGGCGGCGCGTGGAAGAGGGGGAGGAACCGAAGGTGGCGGCCCTCAAGGGCACCCTGCAGGTGGCCCTGGCCGTTGTGGCCACGACCAGCGTGGTGATTTCGGTATTCATGCCCATCGGGTTCCTGTCGGGGATGGTCGGGCAGTTTTTCCGCCAGCTCGGTTTCACGGTTTGCTTCGCCATGGCGGTGTCGTTGTTTGAATCCATGACCATGGCGCCGCTCCTTTCGGCTTATTGGGTGAAGAAGGAGGGGATTCACGGAGAGAAGGGCCGGGGGCCGGTCGCGGCCGTGTTACGTGCCTTCGAACGCCTGCAGGTTCGGCTGGTGAACCTGTACAGCCGCATCATCCACTGGAGCGTGCAGTTTCTGCCCGGGAATTACCTGAAACCGCTCACGGTGTGGCAACCGCTGAAAAACGCGCGCTGGGCCCCGAGACGCGGGATTATTTTCCTGGTCGCCGGCGTTCTTTTGTTCGTGGGCAGTTTGTTTCTCATCCCCCACATCCCCGCCAACTTCATGCCGTCGGTGGACACCGGTGAGTTCCAGATCAAGCTCAAGGGCCGTCCCGGCATTTCGCTCCAAGGCATGGCGGAAGGCGTCCTGAAAGTGGACAAATTGTTGCGTTCGCATACCGAGGTGGAACAGGTCTCCGCTTTCGCGGGCGACCAGTATGGGGCCACCAACTCCGGGCAGATGTTCGTGCGGCTGGTGGACATCCATGACAGGAAGATCACCACCTCCGACATGAAGGAAACGATCCGAAAGGAGATGGCCCCTTGGAAGGAGGAGCTCCAGCCCGAGATCATGGATGCGAGCCCGATGGGTGGCGACGAGGCCCCGTTCAACCTGGTCTTGAGCGGCGCGGACTACGATCAGCTGGTCAAGATCGCGGAAGAGTTGAAGGGACGTTTCTCGAGTATCAAGGGGCTGACCGACGTGGCCACCGACGTGGAGGCGGGAAAACCCGAATTCCAGGTCAATTTCAACCCCGACAAGTTGCGGGAGTATGGCGTCTCCGCGACCGAGGCCGGCATGGAGTTGCGCTACCAGGTGCAGGGCGCCACGCCCGTCAAGTTCCGTCAACAGGGGCGGGAATACGACATCCGTGTTCGCTTGCAGGAGGATCAGCGCGACCTTAAGGCCGAATTGTCCCGTGTCTTGGTGCCCAACCAGAACTACGACTTGGTGCGCCTGACCGACGTGACGGACGCGGTGGACGCCACGGGTCCCGTCAAGATCAACCGGCGCAACAAAAGCCGGGCCGTGCAAGTCACCGGCCAACTGGCGAAGGGAGCCGCCATCAGCGGCATTTCCAAGGAGGCCCAAAAAATCCTCGACAGCGTCAAACTGCCGCTGGGGGTCACCGCGGAGTTCGTGGGGCATACCGAGGAGCAGAAAACCCTGGTGACGGCCGTTATGATCGCCATGGCGGTGGCCTTGATCCTGTGCTTCCTCGTCCTCGCCAGCCTCTACGAGTCGCCCATCACCCCTTTCACCATCATGCTGGCCATTCCCATGGCCATGGTGGGAGCGCTGGTGGCGTTGTTCGTGTCGGGCTTGAACCTGGATATGTTCAGCATGATCGGCCTGGTGATGTTGTTGGGGCTGGTCACCAAGAACTCCATCCTGTTGATCGACTACACCTTGCAGTTACAGCGGAAGGGTTATTCCCGGGAAGAAGCCTTGGTCGAGGCGGGTAAGATCCGGTTGCGGCCGATCCTCATGACCACGGTGGCCCTCATCGTGGGCATGGCGCCCCTGGCCTTGGCCTTGACCGAGGTGGGACGGTTCAGGCAGTCCCTCGGCGTGGCGTTGGAAGGCGGGCTGATTTCCTCCCTTTTCCTCACCTTGCTCGTGGTGCCCGCCGCTTACCTGCTGGTGGACGACGCGCGTCTTCTTTGTCGTCGGATTTTCCGT
>CAZSKE010000283.1:0-3868 GCA_964607325.1 uncultured bacterium
AAGCCATCTATTACGTCGTTACCTGTCTGGTAAAGAATTGGATAATTCGACTCCAATGACCGGATCTTGAAATTCTTGAAATTCAGCATCTGATAACCCACCGCGAAACCGATGGAAGATCTGATGCTCGTCTGGTATTCATAGGAAAGGGACATGTCATAATACAAGCTCTCAGACGTTGCCTTCATTTTCGCCTGATTATCGATGTACGATCCGTTGTAACCCTCGACAACATGACTAAATCTGCCAACACCCCAACCATAACCGAGCTGAGGATGAAAACCGATCCGTTGGTTTTTCTTCACACCGAAATTTTGGAAAAACGAAGTGGATATATACGCTACATGCCCGCATAAATTCTGCTCGTCGACAATTGAAATAGATCTGCCTAAGGTTCCGGTCGCCTGAACCGCAACGTTTGTTGAACCTATTCCCAGGAATTTGTACCCCACGCCGAAACCGAAGATGGGTTTTACCGGATTGGACAAACGTAATTCGGCCCCTCCTGTGATCAAAACAGGCGTGTACTTACTGGAACCAGTGATATTAGGCCAACCTCCGGCCTGCAATTGGGCCTTGTATTTATTCTCAAAATTGGTCAAACCAAAAAGAGGCGTTTTTAAACTATGAACACCCACTTCAGGTACAATCAATAAAGCGACAGCCCCGACACTACCCTCGGGATTGAACATGATACCACCGTCAATACCCGATTGGGTCCCGTTGGTTTTCTTGCCCGGATTGGCTTTCTTCACATAGATAACCTCGATCCCGCGATGACCCGTGTTGACAGGAGGAGCACTCTTTTTTTTGGCGACAGTTTCCCCAGAAGCGGACTGAGCGGCGGGAAGACGCGAAGAATTTCGGAACATCCTCGCCAACTCGCCGGTCTTTTCAAAACGCTGTTTCTGGGCAGCGATCACGATATACGTGTCAGCAGATATAATCTTTACATTGAGAAGGAAATGCTTGTCCATCTCAACGACGGTCCCGGTGAGGAACGCATCCACGGCCGCAATTTGTCCGAGCTTTTTTGCGTTCGTCTTATTGATCAAACCTTCTTCTACCAGTTTATGCTCCTGAAGAAGTCTCTTGATGTTGTCCCGATCGGCGATACGAATCCCCTTCTCATTCACCAGAGAATCCGACACCTGGTTCGACAAGAATTTCCCCAATTCATTCGGGCGTCCTTTGGAGTCCTCAAAATCGAACGGAGCTATTTTCATTTCGCCCTTGCCGGCCAACGCCTTTCCCAATTTCGAGGAAATGGAGGAAACACCCGCATCCAATTGTTGGGCCTGTAATACGCAAGGCGCGTCAAAGACGGCGAACAGTATAAAAAGGAACATCGCTGTAATCGTTTTACCCATCATGGAACAAAAAACCTTTCTATCGCAAAAATCAGAGAGGATCTTATAACCTCGCGGGAAACGAACACTCATTGCGGACGGATGTTGTCAAAAGTCACGGTCGTCAAACGACATTTTGAGGGTTCTTCCGGGTCGCCTTCCCCAAAAACCAGTTCGCCTTGAAATTGAAACCCGGCGGATCCGCGTGAGGCTTGTGGGTTAGCATTCCTAAAGGTAATTGAGAAGGTTGTATTTTGTGTTGCGGGAACCGAGAAAAACTCCCCAGCCCAAGCCTCATGGCGAACTGGGGGCGGTGGTTTTTCGCCGGGCTTGAGAGAATAAAAGGATCCTGAGCTGACCGGCCGAAGCGCGTCAAAAGCGACATGAGGTGATCCGCGATTGATGATGTTGGCTATCGAAGCCGGCGTTACGTTATATTTAGCCGCCACCATTGGCAGGCCATTACAGGAGGAAACGAAGCAATTGTTTCCAGCCGGATCTATCAAGCTGGCCCTCGCGGCATACTGCCCATAACCGGCTTGGCTCTGATTGTCGCCATTGACCGCGAAGAGGATCGCCGAATCCGTATTCCGGTTGGTGATTCCGAAAGTCACCTGGATGAGACTCTGCCCGGTATCATCCTTGATCAAACGGCTACCCTGTCTTTCCAAGCGTATGTTCCCGAAATCCTTCACTTCCACCTGATCTGAGCCGCCGGAATACTCTTTGTCAGAGCCTCCGCCACTCGAAGAGGAGACGGCCAAACGGTTGGCAAGTTTTTGGATCTCGGGAGTAATGCGGATGTTGGCTTTGGCAGCGGCAACGATTTGAGACGTTTTGACAGACAGGGCCTTCACGTTCAAAACAATGGTGTTGTCTAATGTCGTGATACGTCCAATTAAAATCGCATCGACTCCCGCGAACTGGCCAAGTTTAACGGCATTTTCCTGCTTTACCAAACCTTCCTCGGACAGTTTGTGCTCCTCAAGTATGCTTTTGATATTCGCGCGATCTAAAACCCGGATCCCGGGTTCATTGACAAGTTCGTCGGACAATTGTTCAGATAAGAATCGGCCCAGTTCCGTTGAACGCCCTTGGAGATCAACGAAATCCACCGTAGCAATTTTCACAATACCTTTGGCAACAATTCTTTTCCCAAGAACATGTGACAAGCCCTGGATTTCCGTATCCAAAGTTTGAGAATAGGCACGACCACAAACCGCCAATAGAAAAACGCAGAAAAAAATCCCGAACTTGTTCATCCTCCATTCCTCCTCGGAACGGGTCAAACAAATATTACGTCGATTTTAAACGCAAATACCGGAAGATTGAACTAAAAACAAGAGATGAATTTCAGCACTCTACGCACTAGAATCACCCGCATGTTCCACGACCGAGCAAGGCGCCTTCTGACTCTGTGGGCAATGACGGGTTTGATCGCGGTCTCCTCGGCGCGCTCCCAGGAACCCCCCGCGCCGGATCCCGAAATGAGCTTCCGGCCATATGTGAACAGTCATTACCTTTTCGGCATGACCAGTTACCACATTCAATTTGACTACTTCCAGTCCTCGTTGGATCCCACGAACGGCATCATCACCGGCGAAAGCCAGCTGGATTTCGACTTGAAAGCGTTGATGCTCAAGGTCGGGTTTGAAGCCGGGTTCAACAACGACTCGCTTACCCTCGATGTGAGCTACGCTTTCCCGGCGGACGAAGCGCCCGGAATAATGAGGGACCGCGACTGGACCTACAACCATTACGCGAACAATGTACTCGGCTACGATCCTCTCTGGAGCGAATCCCTGTCGGACACGAAATCGCCCGTTCATGTCTTCGACGTCGGCTTTAAGCAGGTGTTCTACAAATCCCGGGAGACACGGTTTGGCTGGTTAGCCGGATTTCAGTACCAGAAGCTGGGCACCTTTGAAATGTACGGTTTCGCGGGAAGCGCCAATCCCTGGCCGCTGGGCCTTCCGGGCCCCGTTACTATCAACACCAATACCTACAAACCCAGCCTGACTTACGATATCAATTACAAGATCGCCCTCATCGGGTTGACGGGTCGTTTCGACCTGGGATCCGGTTGCTTCCTTGAAACAATTGTCAAAGGCGGTGGCGTGACTTTCACCGATCAGGACGAGCATCTCCTCCGCTTCCTTCATATCGAGGGTTGGGGCGATGGGCCCGCCGGTGAGTTCACAGGAACACTCGCCTGGCGTTCCCCCGACGGTTTTGGCATTAATGTCTTCGCCAGTTATACGTATTTGAAGGCCGAGGGCATCCAGTCGAAGTATTTTTACGACGGCCCCACCGCGGGGAAATACGAGGAAGTTCCCCTGGACGTTAAAACAGGGCAAACCCGCATCGGGATGGAAATGTCCTATCGGTTCAGCAACAAACCGCCGAAATCCGAGCGACCCCGAAAAAGCAAGAAAAAAATCCGCCGATATAGAACTCTCTAAAACCGCCATTCACTTTCGAATACGGTCAGGCGGGCACCTCGCCATCCCCCATCCCCT
>CAZSKE010000284.1:0-3866 GCA_964607325.1 uncultured bacterium
TTTTTGGCGGCTTGTCCCCGGGATTCTCTTCGCCACGGCGGCGGTGTCGGTGGGCGTCCTGAGGTGGCCGGGCCTTCAATGGCTTCTGATGGGACCGGTGGTTTTCCTGGGCGCCTTGGTGGCGGCCAAGACCCTGGGGCCGGAGGACGGGAGGAGTTTGAAAGACGCGCTGGGGACTCCCCGAAACCCGGTGTGACCGCGATGGGCGCTCTCGCCATGGAAGACTCGGGGCTCAGGAAGTTATCGCGCGGCCGCCAACGGTCGGCCTCCGGCAGTCGGTGCCATGGCGAATCAGTTGAGGCTAACGACTGACCGCCAACCGCTGGTTTTCAGCGCGCCCCGCGTTTCCATCATCATCGACGGCAGGTCGGGGGCCGAAGGACAGGACCCGCCACGACAGGGGTTTTGAAATGGGTTCTAGGCGTTGCGGAAGCCCCGGATGGACGAAAACCGGGCGATGGCTTATAACTGAATGGAGCATACTGGGCCACCCCTCCTTCTACTCCCCGGCTCCGCCTCGGGATCCCATGAAGGAGGGAAGCCCTCTTTAATCCTTCGGGAGAGCGACTTTGATCATCGGAGTGGACGGCACCCCCATTCTCGGCGTCCGGTCAGGTCCCGGCTGGTACCTCACCCACTTGTTGGAAGCCCTTTCCTTCATGCTGGAAGAGGACAAAATCCTGGTGTGGATGAACAATCCGCATGAAACCGAAAGGAGCCGGATTCCCGAGACGCGTTATTTGTCCCGCGCCTTGACCCGTTATCCAGCGTCCGCCCTGAAAATGAGTTGGAACGCGTTGGGAACCCCCACGCTGGAATCCCTGGTCGGCCGTTCTTTGGACGCTTGCTTCTACGCGGCGCTTCCCGTTCCGCCCCAAAAGAAAGGCGCCAAGATCCTGTTTGTCCATGACCTGGCCGCTTGGACGGCCCCGGAATGGGCCATGAGCCCCCAATCGCGCAACTATGGCAAGGAATTGGAGAAGCAGATCGAGGCCGCGGATCTGGTTCTGACCGGCAGTGAGTTCTGCCGAAAGGAAATGAGGCGTCTGTTCGCGCGGCTGACCGACGAGAAGGTCCGGGTGGTGCCCCACGGTTTGGCTAAGCTTTTCCAGAAGCCTGCGTCTTCCGACAAGGTGGAGATGGTGAAAAAGAAGCTCGGACTTTCCCTCCCGTTCTTCTTGTACGCTGGCACGATCGAGACGCGCAAGAACCTCCTGCGGTTGGTGCACGGCTTCCTGATCTACCTCCAGCAGTCCGGCGAGAAAGCCGAGCTGATTCTCGCGGGGGCCAAGGGTTGGGTCGGCGAGGAGTTCATGCAATTCATCCTGTCCCCGGCTTTGAAGGGCAAGGTGCGTTGGATTGGCGCCGTCGAGCCCGAGGATCTATGGGCGCTTTATTCCGGCGCCGAGGCTTTCGCGTATCCCGCTTTGAGCGAGGGATTCGGCATGCCGATCCTGGAAGCCATGGGTTGCGGCGCCCCCGTATTGTACGCGTCCACGGGCGCCCTTCCGGAATTGGCGGGGGATGCCGGGTTGGGCGTGGGCTCCTCCGACGTGGGCCAGTGGGCGGCGGCCCTCATGAAGCTCCACCGCGACCAGGACCTCCGGGATGAGATGCGGCACCGCGGTTTCGCCCGTTCCGCCCTGTACCGTTGGGAAACCACGGCCAAACAAACATTGACGTCCATCGTGGACGCGGCTAAAGCCCATGGATGACCCGAACCCGCCCGTGACACCCGACCCGGAGGGCGAGGAGATCGAGCTTCCACTCGATCTTCCCGCGCTTCCGAGCAAACCGGAACCGACTCCTCCGGCGGAACCGGCCCCTGAGCCGCCCGCGCCCCTCGAGCCGATTTCCCAGCCGACGGCTGAACCCGAAACGGCCGAAGCCGTTTCCACGCCCGTGACGGTTGAAAAAAAGACGAGCGCGTCCGCGCCTGCCGCGGCCGAAAAACCCAAGGCCCGACGGGTCAAGTCGCGCGCCAAAAAAAAGAAGGCCGTCCCCAAAAAGACGAAGCCCGCCAAGCGCGCTGTTTCCGTGGAGACTCCCGAGCCTCCTCCGCCCGGGGAGTCGCGACCCGAGAACCCAAAGCCGAAGCCGGGGAAAGCGAAACGTTCCGGATCCCCGGCGACTCCGACGAGGAAGCGGATGGCACCGCCCACCGTCCCGACGCCTTCCCCGGCGGCCCATTACCCCTTCGTGCGTTTCCGCCGGTTGGCCTTGCCGTTGCCCGGGGCCGAGCCGCAAGGATTGGCGCCCCCGCGCGCGGCGACGCCGGAGCCGTCTTGGCCGAAGAACCCCAAGGTTTCGGTGGTGATCTACAACCACAACGGCGCGGACCGGCTTTGGAACTTCCTCTTCGCCTTGAAAACCCAGTCCTACCGGGCGCAAGAGGTCATCTTGGTGGACAACCGCTCCACCGACATGAGCGTGTCTTTTGTCAGGGCCAACCATCCCGAGGTCCGCATCTTGGAGCTTCAGGAGCGGTTTCCGGAACCCCAGGCGGTGAACCTGGGGTTCATGGAGGCGGGGGGCGATCTCGTGGCGGTGGTGCAGACCACCCTGGCCTTGCCGCCCGATTGGCTCAAACGATCCGTGGAGGCTTTCCAGTCCCGCGCGGCGGACGCCGGCGCGGTGGTTTGCCCGGTGCACGGGCGCGCCGGCTGGGAACCGGTGGAAGTGTTCAACGTCCTCGGCCAAGTGGTGGGGCGCGAGGCGCCTTACCCCGGCGGGGAACCGTTTCATCCTTTCCCCGGCGCCGTGCTTTTCCGTCGCCGCCTTTTTCACGAAGGGCTTTACGACGAGGAACTGCCCAGCGGGCCGGATCCGTTCGTGCTGGGGTGGCGACTGCGGTCCCAGGGGTACCACTTGTACTGGGCTTTTGAGGCCAAGGTTTTGCGGCCCGCCGGTCCGGGCCTTCACGCTCGTAGCTCGGCGTTGCGCGGCGATTTCGACTCCGAACGCAGACGTTGGGCGGCGTTGTTCGCTTGCACGGAGAGTTCCACGTTCCTGAAGTTGGCGCCTCTCCTGCTGGTGGACGCGGTTCTCCGGCCGTTCACGCGTTGGTTTCACCCGGGGGGGTCCTTCTGGGGAACCGCCGCGGGGACTGTTTGGGCCTGGTGCCGCAAAGGCGCGGTCTCGGCGCCGAGGGATCGAAACATCGAGCGCCGACGGATGTCCGACCGCGAGGTGGCCCGGTTCATTTCGGGCAAGTTCACGTCCCACAAGGGATTGTTGGCGGATCTGGTGAACGCGATTGTCTCCTCGTATCTTGCGGCGGTGGGTTTCAGTTTGAAGTCCGAGGCGACTTTGTCCCGTCCTCCCGCGTCGGGACGCAGGTTGTAAGGATCGGCGTTCGGCCGCTCGACGTTGCCGGTTCGATGGTCTCGGATCGGTCCGAGACCGGTCTTGAAGCGGTGATAAAGCCCTCTGGCGACGGGGCGAGCTTGTGGGGGGTCGCGGATTTCCTGTAGCATATGGGCAATGATGAAACGCGCGGGGAGCGCCCGCGCCCAGAAGGGTCGGCCTTGGCCAAGTCCTCGAAAACCAAACCCCGTCCCGTCATGGATTCCCCCCGTTGCGGGATTTGCGGGATGCCGCTCAACCTTTATCCGCCCGGCTGGGTGCCGTGCCCTGTTTGCGGGCGCGTGGTTTGCCGCCAATGCTGGGGCCCGGTTTGGGGGGAAAAGGCGTTCGACCAGGAGACTTGCGTCCACGCCGACGGGAGCCAGAGCCCCGCGGTCGTCCCCATCGGCGAGAAGGTCCGGCGCGGGTCCACGACGGATTGGTCCTCTTATGCCATCTTCGCCATCGTGGCTTTGCTGGTGCTGGTCATCCTTTATCTCATGTGGGACCTGTTTTTTTGA
>CAZSKE010000285.1:0-3861 GCA_964607325.1 uncultured bacterium
TCACGCCGGGGTTGTCGCCGGCCCGACGGCCCCCCTACGGGAGCCGGAAAAGAACTAAACGATGACCGCGCTGTCGATGTTGGTGAAAACGTTCTCTTTGAGGTTGCTTCCATCCACCGCGGTGATCACCGTCCGGTTCGTCACGCTTACGATCAAAGCCACGTCCTTCATCACCAGCAGGGAGGACCGTCCCCCCTTGGCCGCCGCCTTGTTCACCGCGTCCTGGATGCGTCCCAGATCGCCATCCGAAAAACTGATCTGCCTGGATTGCAACCGCTCCTTGGCGTGGGCCGAGAACTTCAGCCCGAGCCCGCGATCCACGGCGGTTTGAAAGGCCGCCTCGAAAGGCTGGGAGGTCTGGGCGGCTTTCAGAGCCTGTTCCTGGATCAGTTGGCGCTGGGCCTGAGCCTGAACCTGGTCGACGGGCTTAAAAGAGCCTGGATCCAGCTGGATCGGTTGAACCATCGTTCTTCACACTTTCCCAAAACCCGCCAAGGCGGGTCTCACATCATTCGGCTTCGAGAATGTTCTGCACCGCGGAGAAGGGATAATCCACGCCGTTGATCTTCACCGCGGGGCCATCGGAGTAGTACTGGATTCCCTCGATCGTCCCGGTGACATAACCGGACGCGACCGTGGGATCCGTCACCGTGGCCTTTTTCCCGATGAGGTTGGTGACCGATGTTTCCAAAACGGTCTGCATGCTGTTGTTCATGTTGGCCATTTGCTCCAGTGAGGAGAAAGCGGCCAATTCCGCGACGAATTGCGAGGAATCCTGGGGATCGAGCGGATCCTGGTTTTTAAGCTGAGTGACGAGCAATTGCAGGAAGGTTTGCTTGGAAAAGCCGGCCTTCGAGAGCGCCGTGTTCGAAAGGACATCTCCACCCGCGCTGGAGCTCCCCAAACCTGAAATGACACTCATGGCAGTCCTCTCTTTCACCTTACCTAACGGTCATGCTCGTAAAAACTTGAGGAAAAAAAACGGAAAACTTGAGAAATCACCTGTTGAAAAGCCTGTCGAACACAAACAATTTGGGGGATTATTTTAATTTTGTTACGTTTATTAGACCAACAAATTAACGAGGCTCCAGGGGCCAACCTCAATAGGTTTTAAACCTTCCTCAATAACAGGCGTTGCACGATAAACCTCTTCTTTTATGAGGTTATTGTACTGATATGAAAAGCCTTCTTGCTGGTACTGATAATACTGGCCGAGAAGATTTCCGCCACCGCCCTGAACATGGACCTGAAGCTGGTCAATCTGCAACCCCGCCTGGTTAAGAGCCGTTCTTAACTCGATCATGTGACCGCTGAGCACTTCCCGCACTTCCGCGTTGGTCACCAGGATCCTCGCCGTCACCGTCTGGTCCACCAGGGCCACCTGCACCGTCACGCGGCCCATGTTTTCAGGAACAAGCTGGAAGCTCAGCCTTGTCACCGTGGAAGAGCGAAGCATTTGCAAGCTGACTTCCTTGGCGACTTGCTGGATGACCTGGGCCGGATCCACGGGAGCCGGGACATATTCACGCGCGGAAGGCAGGGAGGAAGCGTGTCCCGCGACGGACATTTTCGTTTGTGAAAGAAGGCCTGTTTCCGGCTGGGGTTCCCCATGGGTTTGAGCGGCTCCCCCGGTCGTCGTTTGGGGCTCCACCCGGGTCGTGGTCGTGTCGTTCGGCATTACGCTCGTTTGGCGAGTGCCGGGATTCGCCTCTTGAAGAGCGGTCAAGGGCGTTTCGGAGAGATGAGAACCGCTCCGCGACGTCCACAGGGAGGGCTTGACGTCCACCACGACGGGCGTGGCGACCACGGGGGTCGGGGGTTGCGGGGACTTGGTTTGGTTTTCAACCGCGACTTGCGCTTCCTGTCGGAAGGCGTCCAGGATCTTCTGCGCGGAGGCCGGAATCGGCCCGTTGGGCACCGGGACCACCGGTGTTTCGGCGGTCTTTCCAAGGAGAGCCTGACGGACTTCGCGAATCACGGATTGGAGCGTCTCGAAAGCCTTCTGGATTCCTTGCGCGATCTGGGACGGGCCTTCCATGGCCACCGGTCGCGACTCCAACCCGGCGTTTTGCGGCTGGGTCCCCATCGAAAGCAGGTTTTGGAGGACGGCTTTCGCGTCCTGGATGCGCGTCTGAAGATCCCGGGAGACGGTTTGGGTCAAAATCACCCTTCCCGCCCTGGATTCCGTCATCAGCTCCAGAAGGGCCCTCAAGGCTTGCGCGGGCTTATCACCCGAAACCCCGTCGGAAGGCGCCAGTTGAACCCGCCAATCGGAGGGCACGAGAAGGGCTTCGCCGGTCGCTTCGTTCACGACGTTCGAAAGCGGCAAACCGCGTTGGGCGAAAAGATCCAGGGCGGTCATGAACCGATCGGTTTGAAGGGCGAGGGCTTGGGCGTGCGGCTCGGTCCGGCTCGACACCGCGCCGGTGACGCGGATGTCTTGGAGCGACGAGACGTCCAACGCGGCCGCGTCGCCCTGGGGAGCGACGCTCGACACCGTCGGCGCCACGATGGCGAGAAGGGCGGCGTTTTTCGGGTTTGAAAGAACCGCCTCCACATCTTCCTGAACGCGATCCAAAAGGCCCAAAACGAAATCAGGATTCTCAAGAATCGCCGGGGCCGACGGGCCCATTCCCCGCCAGAGGTCCTGCAGGGCCTTCACGAAAGCGAGGGCCTGGTCCTTGGAGACCGCGCCGTCGGTAAGCGAAACCAGAAGATCGGCTCCCTGCTCGGCGGGCAGGTTCGTCAAGGCCTGAAGAATCCGGGTCAACTCCCGGAGGCCCTTTTCAAGGCTCTGGGCCTCTATGGAAATTTGCGTGGTTTCCGCCACGGCCTCGATTTCCGGGGCAATGCTCTCCGCCCGGGAACCCAGCGTCGCCTTCGGCACTTCGGTCCGCGGCATGTCCGCGGGAGGGGCGACCGTGTTCGAGGCTTCAAGCCCTTGAGAACAAGCGCAAGCCCGCGGGTCTTCCTGGGCGCGCGCGGAGCCTCTGTCCGTGGCCTGGCGAAGGGCGTTCTCGAAGGGAGAAGGCGCGCCATTGACAGGCTTCGCGCTCGAACGCGCCGCGGGAGCCGTCAAAGGCTCCCCCGCGCCCGGGGCGAAGAGACTGTTCAGGATGTTGGTTACGTTTGACATTTCTCTCTTAAGACCTCGTCGAGAACACGGAATCACTCGACGCGGCGCCCACGATCCCCACCAGATCGGAAAGCATCTTGTCCATGATCTGAAGGGCCTGGAGGGCCGCGTTGAAGGCAATCATGCTTTTCACGGCGTTCGCCTGCTCGACTTCGTAGGGGGTCCCGGACTCCGAGGCGGAGAAGGACAGAGCCGCCACGTTGGCTTGCGCGTTGTTAAGTTGGTCCAAGGCGTTTTGGGATTGGTCGCGAAGCTGTTTGGCGCCCGCGAGATCCGATTCAATCTTGTTCCCCAAGGCGGCGGCCTCGTTCCCGAGACGGACGGTGCCGCTCAAACCCGTAAAGGCGGTGAAATTGCCGGTCTGGTCGATGATGGTGATGGGGTTCTGGGAGCGAAGCGTGACTTCCTGCGTTCCGGTGCTGAATTGAAAGCCGACCCCCGTCAAGGCGAACACCGCGTTGATGTTGACCGAAATCTGGTTCAAGGACTGGTTGGCGTTCCAGGAAACGGGAACCCCGTTGATCAAGACGGTGCCGGAGGTCCCCGGGGTGATCTTGAAGGCCTGGAGGTTGTCGACACCCAGGGCCGGGATCTGGGCGTTCAAGGCGTAATTGGGGTTGATCCGAATGTCCGTGGGCGAAAACCCGTTGTTCATGCGGACGGTGCTGGACAGTTGGTTGTTCAATCCCAGGAGGTTCTTCAGGTTGCTGGTGTCGTTGTTGATG
>CAZSKE010000286.1:0-3851 GCA_964607325.1 uncultured bacterium
CGTGATGAACATGGATTCCTTGGTGCAGAACGCGATGACGAAACCCACGGAGGCCAGCCAAAAATCCATGGGTTTTCGGCTCTGGTAGTACTTCATAAGGAAAACCACCATCATGAAAGTGCCCCCCGCGATATAGGCGTCCTCGCGGGTGAATCGATCGAAATACATAAAACTGGGGGAGATGACGATGAGGAGCGTGGCGAGAAGGGAAGCCGTTCGCCCGATCAGGTTCCCCATGAGCATGGCCATCAAAACGGTCAGGACCCCGAAAAACGCGGCCAGATATCGGCTGGTGGCGTCCGAGACGCCGAAAAGATAGTACATCAGGGCGTTGCCATGGAACTGGAACGGCCCGTGCATCATCGGGTTGTATTCGTAATCCCCCTCGGTGAATAACTGGTACGAATAAAAGGCGTGCATGCTCTCGTCGTGATGATGAGGCTTGGCTCCCAGATGGTCGAAGCGCGTGAAAACGGTGGCCATCATCAAAATGGCAAAGATCACCCAACGCCAAGAAACGTTGAGGGCGACGCCGCTTGTGGAAGAGGGAGCGCTGATTTTTTCCCGGGAGGTTTCGGAGCTTTTTTGATTTTTTCCGGTTGGCGCCGAGGCGGACGCGCGCGCGACCGGGCGCTCCGTTGCCACGGACAACTTCGCGCCGCATTGCTCGCAGAAATTGTTCGAGGGCGGGTTTTTGGCGCCGCACTTCGCGCAGGGTTTGATCTCGGCCATGGAATTTTCTCCTGAGGGGTCCCTGGTTTTATGAGGAAATCTATACGAGGCGCGGTTAATATATCGGTCATCAGGAGGCTTGTCAATTAACCGACAGCGGCGTGAAATCGGCAGGTTGAACATTCAACTTTGACAGTGATTTACCTTCGCCTCAAGGCGAACTCGGGTTTCCATTCGGCTATTTCGCGAGCGTAATGGCGGTAAAAACGTTGCGTGGGAGGGCGGGGGCTGTGTTATAGTTTGCCAAGGGGAGAGGGTGTTGCCTGCCATTCGCTTCCTTACGCCGTCCTTGAAATAGCGGCGCCGCCCCAGGGCGGGAATTTAGGGTTCGGGAGGATGTTCCACAATGAAGTCCATGTTCTATCGGACGTGTCTGGCGGCCTTGACGGTCGCGCTGTTGAGCATTCCCCGCTCGGCGCAGGCGGTGGCGGAGGGTGATTATTCAAGCGAGGTTCTTTCCATTGGCGTGGGCGCGCGCGCTCTCGGCATGGGTGGCGCCTTCGTCGGCGCGGCTTCTGACGCGACCGCGGCTTATTGGAATCCGGCCGGCCTTTCCTTGATCGACAACGTGGAAATCGCGACGATCCACGCGACCAAATCCGGCATACAAAATTACGATTTCTTCAATGTCGCGTTCAACGCGGGCAAGGCTGGTTGTTACGCCATCAGTTATGTCCGGCTGTCCGTGGACGATATCCCGGTGACGGGCCCGTCCGGCCCCACGGTGTTGTCCGAGACTTCTTATGTGGACCAAGTGGCCTTGTTGTCCGGAGGCTGGAGGTTCAAGAAGAAATTCGCCGGCGGCGCCACGATCAAATTCATCAAGAACGACGCCTACACGGCCACCGGCACTGGTTACGGCGCCGATCTCGGCTTGATGTACAAGCCCGCCAAACAGCTTGGAATCGGCTTGAGCATCCGCGACTTCACCGGTGGTTCCTATTTCAAGTGGAAGGGCACGAACACCAACCCCCTCTATAAAATCAGCCCCAATGTGAAGATGGGGTTGGCTTACACCACTGAAATCGGGAAGCGCATCGAGGCTCCGGGCGGCAAGATTCCTGTCAGCACCCTGTCGGTGAACTTTGACATGGACACGCTTTACATGAGCAAGGGCCTCAACACGTATCACATGGGCATGGAGTACTGGTACCGCCAATTCGTGGCTTTGCGCGGGGGATTCCAGTCGAACGGTTTCAAGTTCGACGAGGATTCCTTTTCCCCTTCGCTGGGTGTCGGAGTTTGGTTGTACCTGTTTGAGATCGATTACGCCTTCGTGAAATACAACATCTCGAACACCCACTACTTCTCCACGATTACCCGGTTCTGACCCGGTTCCTGAGAGCCCCCGCCTTCCGGCGGGGGCTTTTTTTTTGAGTATTTTCACCCCAAGCGGCGGGTCCGATCCGGACAGAGACGTGAAGCGTGAAGAGGCCGCTAAAACCCGCGCGTGGACAACAACGCCAGCGGTTGATCCAAGGGTGTTTGGGGTGGCCTGGGGAGGCCATAAACCGGCTAAAAAAAACGTTTCCAGTCCGGGGGGGTCCTATATAATGTGCCCTTGACGGACCAGAAACCTTGATGAGGTACTTCATGAAGCGGCCCCTTTTGCTGTCTGCCTTGATCCTCTCGGCGCCGTTCGTGGCCCGAGCCTATTACGCGGATTTTGTGAAACCGGCCGCGCCGCCTCCGGTTTCCGAACAACGCGAGGAACTGCTTTCTCCCATCTACAGCGACAGTCGCGTGGTGGGCGGTCAGATCATCGCGCTGAAGGGTTCTCCCAAATCGCTTTACGCGGGCAACCATATCGATGTGGGCCTTCTTGCCGGCGTCAAGGAAGGCGATGTCTTCGCTGTCTACAGCCCTTCAGGGACTCCGGTGGGTTTCATCCGGATCATCAAGCCCAACCGATACACCTCGACATTTGATTTCGTGGAGTTGACGGTTCCTCCCACGGAGCGTCTCATCGTTAAGAAGGTCCCGGACTCCGTTCGGGCCATGCTTCCTGCCGGATTACGCATCGAGCCGAAACGTGTCGCGTTGAAAAAAACCCATCGTGCCCCGGCCGCGCCGGCTCTTCCCGCCGCAAAACCCGCGACGGCTGACACCAAGGCGCTTCCTCCTTTGCCGGGAACCGTCGTGGGCGAATCGTCGCTTCCTCCTTTGCCGGGAACGGCTTCGAGCCCTGACGCCAGTTTGCCCCCACTGCCAGGCTTGGGAACCACACAGCCTGACTCGTCTCTGCCTCCCTTGCCGGGTTCCTCTCCCGCGACCGAAGAGGCGCTCCCTCCTTTGCCAGGTTCACCAGACACTTTACCCGGACTTCCGCCGTCAGGGGATTTGCCCCCACTTCCGGGTGATGATCACGCGGGGAAGTCGACGCCGATGCCCGATCTGGGTTTGCCAAGCTCCAAGCCTCCGGAGTCCATGGCGGATATCGGGGCGCTTCCTCCGCCCGATTTCCCCAGCGGCTCACCCGATCTCCCGCCGCTTCCCGGAATGGAATCGGCCGACGCCGAGCTTCCTCCCGTCTCTGGCGGAGAGATGGCCGTGGTTTCAAATCCAGAAGTCGGATTGCCTTCTTTGCCCGAGATGGGTGCAACAGCTCCCTCGGGAGATTTAGGCGCCCTTCCTCCTCCTCCTGGGGACGATATGGCTCTCCTGCCGCCCATGGACGGTGGTCCCGCCATGCCGGACATGGGGGCCCTTCCGCCTTCGACGGGCGGGGACGTGGCGCTTTTGCCGCCCATGCCGGGCGACACGATGGGTGTTCCGGTGACGGATTCCTTGCTTCCCATGCCGGACATGGGGACGCTTCCTCCTCCGAGCGGGGACATGGCGCTCATGCCGCCCATGCCGGACGGCCTTCCGCCGGCGCAGGGACTGGATCTGATGTCGCCTCCTCCTCCGATGGGCGATTTAATGGCGCCGCCCGCGGCTGGATTGCCTGATCTGCCCTCGGCGGATTTGATGTCGCCTCCTCCCATGGGTGATTTAATGGCTCCGCCCGCGGCGGGGTTGCCCGATCTGCCCTCGGCTTCGGTGGATTTGATGTCGCCTCCTCCTCCCGCGAGCGATTTGATGGCTCCTCCCGCGGCGGGGTTGCCGGATCTTCCCCC
>CAZSKE010000287.1:0-3567 GCA_964607325.1 uncultured bacterium
TTTCCGGTGACCGTTCGACCCGGCACGCCCTGGGTGGGGTGTATCTTGCGCGCCAAGACCGTTCCCTTGGCGATGTTCTCGATTTGATGCAAGGCGCGGTAATCAATGCGACCGTCCTCGGTTTCCTCAAAAACCGGGGCGTCGGGCTTTTTTTCCTCTTCCGGCTTCTTGTAAAGGAACTCGATCCGAGCGTCCTGCCCGTGCTGGACCGGGGTGCCAAAAGCCACTTCCATCTCGATGGGTTCCAACTCGGCTTTAGCCGAGGCCATGGCGGTGATTTTCTCGCCCATCTCGGCCAACCGCGCCTCGTCCAACCCGTGGGTGATGTTGTATTTCGCCAAGGCCGCGCGCACGTCGTCCAAAGTGGCGAACTTCCCGGCTTCCGGGGGGATCACGGTGATCTTGGCCAGCATCTCATCGGAGGTGATCTCGACGAAAACCGATCCCACCTGTTGCACCGTCTTGAGGGCGGCCACCTTATGGGGCTTCCCGGCCGCCTGGTACACCATTTGGTTGATCAGCATGTCGTTTTCGGGAGTGACCTTGTATTTAGCCAGTTCCCGACGGACGTCTTCCAACGTCGCGCGTTTGCCCCGTCCACGGGGCGGGAACACGGTGAGGTAGACTCCGTCACTCTCCTTGGCGATGGTCGTGTAGCCGTCCATATCCTTGGGCCCTGTCATGAGTCCCCCTCTCGATCGACGTCTGAAGGCGGAAAACCGCCAAATGGTGTATTTGGCAGACCCGCGATTCGCTCAATCCCAGGATCTTTCCGATCTCCCGGAATGTCATGTTCTCCACATAATACAAGTGGAGGGCCTTCTGTTCCTGCTCTCCCAGTCGTTCCAGCGCGTCCCGCACCTGTTGAACGCGTTCCGCCAACTCCAACCGCCTCAAGGGATCCAAGGCCTTCGGATCCGCCAGGGCCTCCTCCCAAGGGGCGCCGCCGTCCTTCGTTTCGGACGCGCGCGCGTCCAGGGACAGCAGATTCAACATGTTGATCTCGGCCACTCGGCCGTGAAACTCCTCCAGCGACCAGCCCAGACACTCGGCGGTTTCCACCTCGCGGGGATCCCGTCCGAGTTGACCTCGCAACCGTTCCTCGGCTTCCTGTATCTCCCTCGCCGATTTCCGCAGGTTTCTGCGGGCGAAATCCATCTGGCGAAGCTCATCCAACATCTGCCCGCGAATCCTATAACGCGCGTAGGATTCAAAAGCGCGTCCCGGTCCCTCGGTCGCCCCACGGGGGGGGGAAAAATGGTCCAGCGCCAAAAGCAGGCCCAGACCGCCGGCCGAAACCAGGTCTTCCTTCTTCTGCCGATAAGCTTCCAGCGGCAACCGCGAAAGAAGCCTTCGGCTTTCCGCCTCCACTAAAAAGTAGTAAACCTTCGCCAACACCTCCCGGGATTCCGAATCCCGGCACTTCAAAAACTTGGCCCAAACGGGATCAGACTTCCCCTCGGGCGGCATCAATCAGCCGTTCAGCGCTGGTCCGGCGAGAATTCAGGAAACACGTAATCCACCGCCGCGCCTTTATCTTCCGCCGTCGCCTGGGAATCGGGGGTCTCGGACACCGACGGGTTCGAGGGCTCGGCAAGCGCCGGAGGGGCCGTAGGCCGCGGGGCCGTCACCTGGCCCAGAAGATCGTAGAAGTACGTCTGGTAGAGCCAAGCCGCGAGCAGTCCCAGCAGGAAGCCCACGACGGTGGCCAACAAGGACACCAAGAGGATGGAATCCAACGTGGCGCTTTTACTGCAAGCGCCTACCAGGATGGCCGTGAAAAAACCCAGCGTGGCGCCGATGGCCGCCGAAATCAACGTGATTTCCCAAGATGAGGCCCGTCGCTCCTTGGTCACGTCGTAATATTTGGTGCCTTTTTTGTCCTTGGAAGCCATGAAAAGCTCCTTCTCGACTTGAACTCAATCGCGTCTAAGCGAAACGACCTCAGGCCTTCCCCTTCTTGCGGAGAGACCTGCGTTGGTCGTCGAAAATGAACTTCATGATGAGATCCTGCGTATCGTCATCCACATCCAGAAAAGAAACCTTCTCGACCCGATGTGGGATCCCATCCACGACGCTATCCTGACCGCCCAAAACTTTCCCGGTCAGGTACACACGGACCCGATCGGTCAGCTCCAACTCCAAATCCAATTTGTCCCCCGATTTAAGCGGGGTTCCAACGGTCAGCATGATCCCACCGGAAGACAGGTTCAGGGTTCGACCCACGCTGAACAGGTCCTCGAAGACGGGGTTCCCGGTGTATTTTCTGTATTTTACGGGTAAAACCACGTCCTGCCGGACAAATTCTCGCTTTTGGGCTTTTTTATCGGCCATAGGACTTACCCCCGAAAAGCTGGGTTACTCTGCGAAAGAACTGGCCCAAATGCCCCTCCTCGGCCACTGGCGCGGGTGTCGAGACCAAAAGCGCCTCGGCGAGACGTGTCAGGCTTTGACCCGATGGAGAGGTGGCCTGGTTTTGCAACACAGGCCGTTGTTCCCGGACCGCGCGAATCATGGCCATGTCGCGGGGGATATACCCCAGGTACTCCACCTCCAGATTGAGGAAGCGCTTGGCCAGGAGCACGAGTTTCTTGCCCGCCTCCTCGGCTTCCGCGGCCGATCCAGCCAGGTTCACCAACAATCGGATGACCGGATCCTTTTTTTCGATGTGAAGCACTTTGATCATGCCGTAAGCGTCCATCAACGCCGTCGGCTCGGAAGTCGTCACGATCAGGGCCTCGTCGGCCGCGAGGACAAAGGCCAGGACATTGCGGTGCAACCCGGCCCCCGTGTCGATGATCATGATGTCGGATTCTTTCTGGAGTTCGGCTAAACCCTGCAGGAACCGCTCGCGCTGGCTGTCGTTCAAATTCGCCAGTTCCTGCACCCCACCCGAGCCGGCCGCCACCAAACGGATGTTCTCGGGCCCCTCCGTGACGATCTCCGGAAGCGTCTTCAACCCTTGTAAAACATGCACCAAAGTAAACTGGGGAATCAACCCCAAGAGAACGTCCACGTTCGCCAGCCCTAGGTCCGCGTCCATCACCAGCACTCGAAGTCCCTTGCGCGCGAAAGCCAGCGCCAAGTTGACGGACACGTTGGTCTTCCCCACACCGCCCTTGCCGCTGGTCACAGCGATCACACGGCACCGTCCGGAACCGCCCCGGCGCAAGGGGGACGGCGAGGACGCAACCAAGGGAGAAGCCGAACCGGATCCCATGGACGCGGTCACGGGTTCCCCGATATGGTTCACCAGTTGGCGAAGCTTGGAGGCCTGGTCTTTCACGTCACTCCCCTCATGCCACTAACGCCTGGGCGATGGTTCCCGCCAGTTTTGCCGGCTCGGGCACCTCCAGGTCGTCAGGGACGTTTTGGCCGATCGCGCAATAGGACAGGGGGATCTGAAAGTTCGTCATCAGGTTGAGAAAGGCCCCGTAAAAATGGGTTTCGTCCAATTTCGTGAAAATCAGGCGGTTCAAAGGAACCGCGCTTCCGAACCGCTCGATGATGCGAAGCATCTCCACGTACTTCGTGGTGGAGGACAGGACCAGATGGGTCTCGTCGGGC
>CAZSKE010000287.1:3577-3846 GCA_964607325.1 uncultured bacterium
CGCCTCGCGATGACGCGTCAGGATCTCGGTCATCTCGTCGGCCGCGTTGGCCACTTCCACCGGAACCCCCATGATGCGTCCGTAGGTTTTGAGCTGTTCCGTGGCCGCGATGCGATAGGTGTCGGCCGTTACCATGACGACTTTTTTCCGGTCCACCAGGCTGAATCGGGCGGCCAGTTTGGCGAGGGTGGTGGTTTTCCCCACGCCGGTGGGTCCCACGAAAGCCAGCACCTTGGGCACGCCTGAGAAAACGGGAGGAGGCGCTGTCT
>CAZSKE010000288.1:0-3843 GCA_964607325.1 uncultured bacterium
CCAAGGGGGATTATGAGGGCTGGTATTGCCTGCCCGACGAGAAGTTCTTGCAGGATTCCGAGGTGGTGGACGCGAAATGCCCCGATTGCGGCCGCGCCGTGGAACGCATCAAGGAAAGCAACTATTTCTTCAAGATGTCGACTTTCCAGAAGGCCCTGGAAGACCACTTGGCGTCGCATCCCGATTTCGTCCAGCCCGAATCGCGCAAGAACGAACTCGTCAACAACTTCATCACGCCGGGTTTGACCGATGTTTCCATCACACGCAACTCGGTCGCCTGGGGCATCCCGGCGCCCGTGCCGGAAAAAACGGTTCTTTACGTCTGGTTCGACGCCCTCCTCAACTACATCACGGCCCTGGGCTGGCCCGACGGGGAGATGTACCGGAAGTTCTGGAAAGGCGAAGGCGCCGAGACCCACGAGACGGTGAACCTCATCGGCAAGGACATCCTGCGTTTCCACGCCACCATCTGGCCCACCATGCTGATGGCGGCGGGGGAACCCCTGCCGACGCGCGTCTTCGGCACTGGCCACATCAACAAGGACGGCAAGAAGATGTCGAAGAGCCTGGGGAACGTGGTGGACCCCTTCGAGCTGGCCGACAAGTACGGCCCCGACGCCGTGCGGTACTACCTTCTGCGCGAGATCCCCTTCGGCCTCGACGGCAACTACACCGACGCGTCCTTCGAACTGAGGTTCAACAGCGACCTGGCCAACGACCTTGGCAACCTGGTGCACCGCTCGTTGAGCATGTTGGAGAAGTACTTCGGGGGCGTGGTGCCCGCTCGCGGCGCCGATGGGGAACTGGAAAAGGGGATCCAGGCCATCGCGGCCGCCTACGCTGGAGTGGCCCGGGCTTCCATCGTGCGTTTCGACTTTCAGACCACCCTCGCGGCGGCCTGGGACCTGGTGAAGCGGGCCAACAAGTACGTCGAGGAATCGGCGCCCTGGAAGGTCGCCAAAGAGGGCGACACGGCCCGTTTGGGCGCCATAATGTATACCCTGCTGGAATCCCTGCGAGTGACGTCCATCGCCATCGCGCCCTTCCTGCCCTTCACGGCCAAGGCCCTCTGGGGCCAGCTTGGGTACTCCGACGACGTGCACTCGCACAAGCTCACTGAGACCGAACAGTGGGGATGCATCCCCACCGGCCAGAAGACCGCCAAGGGCTTGCCGCTTTTCCCGCGCATTGAAAAAGAAAAGAAATAAGTTTCTTTGTCATCCCGCACGAAAGCGAGGGATCTGCTTTTCTATTTAAAAGCGGATCCCTCGTCGCTCTGCTTCTCGGGATGACATGATACTAATATGCCTTATACTAGACATAAGTATAGAGGTGTAACGTGTCGAAAACCTATTTCGTCTATATCTTGTCTAGCAAATCCCGGGTTATTTATACGGGTGCCACGTCGAATTTGGAAAAAAGGTTCTGGGAATACCGCCTTAAAATCCAAAGGGGGTTTACCAAACGATATAAGGTTGATCGGTTGGTGTATTTTGAGGAGGCTGGAAACGCCTTGGCGGCCATCCAACGCGAAAAACAAATCAAGGGTTGGCGCCGATCGAAGAAAGAAGCATTGATTGAAAAGCTGAATCCGGCTTGGGATGACTTGTCGGAACGTTTGGGATTGATCCCATCGAAGGATGGAACCGCTATACAATGCAAAGCAGATTCCTCTCTGCGCTCGGAATGACGAATTGGGAGATTGACGTTTGTATTGAAGAAAGGCACTTATATGAGTGATTTGATCATCGTCAATAAAAGGCGAATGAAATGTTGATCGACTCCCACTGTCACTTGGACGACGAGCGGCTCCTTCCCGAGGAGGAGGCCGTAATCGCGCGCGCGCGGGAGGCCGGGGTGACTCGAATGGTCACCATCGGCACCGATGAAAACACGTCGGCCGCGGCCGCCGCCATCGCGAAGCGGCACCCCGGAGTGGTCTGGCACACGGTTGGCGCGCATCCCAACGAGGCTGACCGGATCGGGGAAGCCGAATGGGCCGAAATCGAGCGCTTGGCGAGGGAAACGAGCCCCGTGGCCATCGGGGAGATCGGCCTCGATTACCATCACGAATCCTCGCGCGATAAGCAATTCGCCTTGTTCGACAGGTCGCTCCGGTTGGCCCGGTCCCTCAACCTCCCCGTGGTGATCCACGATCGGGACGCCCACGCGGATATCCTGCGGGTGCTTTCGGAAAAAGCCGCGGGCATGAGGATCCTGATGCACTGTTATTCGGCCGGGTTCGACAAGGTGGACGCGTTTTTGGCGCTGGGGTGTTTCTTTTCAGTGGCGGGACCGGTGACGTTCAAGAACGGCCAGGACGTCCGGGATTCCGCCGCCCGGATTCCCTTGGATCGCCTGGTGGTGGAAACCGACGCGCCTTATTTGACGCCCCATCCTTTCCGCGGGAAACGCAACGAGCCGGCTTTCGTGCGCTTGACCGCCGAGCGCCTCGCGGAGTCGAAAGGCGTTTCCTTCAACGAGCTGGCGGATCAGACCACCGAAAACGCCGTTCGTTTCTTCGGTTTATAGCCCCGCCGGATATTCCTTTGCTTTGATTCCTAACCGCGCGACCGTACAATATGGCGACTTTGAACCCGTGAGGACGCCCCATGATTCGTGAAGCTATCCAGAAACTTCTCCGCAAACAGGATCTCACTTCGGAAGAGTCCGGCGCCTGTTTGCGCGAGATGCTCGACAACTCGGCCACGGGGTCCCAGGTGGGCGCGTATCTATCGCTCCTGGCGGCCAAGGGCGAGACCATCCCTGAAATCATCGGCGCCGTCAAGGTCATGCGCGACAAGATGATCCGCATCGATCCTGGTGGGCGCGACGCCATCGACACCTGCGGAACCGGCGGCGATCATTCGGGCACGTTCAATATCTCGACCGCTTCGGCCTTCGTGCTGTCGGGTGGGGGCCTTTCCGTGGCCAAGCACGGGAATCGCGCGGCCACCAGCTTGTGCGGTAGCGCGGAGGTGCTTCAGGCCCTCGGGGTCAAGGTGGACATTCCCCAGCGCATCGTGGAGAACTGCTTGCGCGAGACGGGTTTGTGCTTCCTGTTCGCCCCCCACCACCATCCGGCCATGAAGAACGTGGCGCCTCACCGCAAGGACATCGGCATCCGGACCTTGTTCAACATGATCGGTCCCATGAGCAACCCGGCCGGCGTGAAGCGTCAGGTGATCGGCGTCTTCGATCCGGAGAAGGCCAAGTTGATGGCCCAAGCGCTGGTTCTTTCGGGCAGTGAAAGGGTTGTCACCTTTTCGAGCCGTGACGGGCTTGATGAGGTGTCCTGCGCCGACGAAACCGTGGTGTTTGAAGCCGAGGCTGGCAAGGACGAAATCACCGAGACCGTCCTGTCGCCCGAGGTGTTCGGCTTCACCCGCAAGCCCTTGAAGGACCTGGTGGGAGGCGATGCCCTCGTGAACGCCAAAATGGTGGAGGACGTCTTGAGCGGCGCGCCGGGCGCCCCCCGCGAGGCCGTGTTGATGGCCGCGTCCCTCGGCTTCTACGTGGCGGGGAAGGTGGCTACCCCCAAGGAAGGACTGGCCCTCGCGGTGGAGTCGGTGGACAAGGGTCGCGCCCGGGAGGCTCTCGAAAACCTCCGGCGAGTCTCGCATTCATGAACATCCTGGAAACGATCGCGGTCTCCAAACGCGACGAGGTGGCGGCGCTTCGCCGCGACCGCGGAGCCGCGTCGTTGCGCGAAGGCGCCCTTTCCCAACCGCCTCCCCGTCCCTTCCTCGAGGTGATTCAACGCCCGGGGAAAATCTCCCTCATTGCCGAACTCAAGAAGGCGAGCCCCTCCAAGGGGATCCTGCGACAGGATGATGATTTGAA
>CAZSKE010000289.1:0-3838 GCA_964607325.1 uncultured bacterium
CAAACCACAAGACTCCCTCGGCGATTTAAAGGATCAAACCTCTTTTCAGCTTTGGCGAATACACAAGTCCGAATATGACCTCAACCACCCCTAATAAAAACGCCGCCCGGAAGAGTCCGGGCGGCGCGCGAAAAGGGTTTCTTGGGCATCTCCCCCCACGGGGAGACATCGTCGCGTCAATAATCGAAGTAAAACGCCGCCTGGGCTCGAACGGCCTCAACCGCGCCCCGGTTCTTGTAATCCGTCTTCCATCGCGACCCTTCCAGCCCCAAACGCATGGCCGAATCCAATTGCGCCATGACGTTTCCGAAGACCATGCGGTTGACCCATCGGTCTCCGGCGTTCAAGTCCTCTTGGCACGGCTTGTCGAAACCCATGCCCCCGTTCAAACGAAGGGGGCCATAAGGACCCAGGGAGATCGAACCCCAACCGCCCCGGGCGCGGATGGGTTTGTACCGGGAGATATTCACTCCCTGGCCGATCCCTCCCAGGAAGGCGTCCAGGTTGTGTCCCCACCATCCTTCGCCCTTCACGGTCAGCTTGGACCCCAGGTTCAACTCCACATCGCCTCCCACCGAGGTGGTGCGATGCACGTCGGCGACGTACTCCGTCGCGCCGGGAGGCAAGTGACTGTAGAGTTCCCGGCCCGCGTGTCCCCAAACGCCGACGACGGAGGGTTTCGCGCCCCACGCTTTGAAGCTTTGCGCCATCCGGGCTTGCCCCGTGGGAAGCCCCGAGGCTTCCCCCGAGCCCACCGCATCCCCGATCGTCCTGGAGGCGGCCAACTGGACGAGGGACCGATAAGCGCTCTTGCGCCCGGTTCCCCAGGCCAGGCGGAGTTGCGGGCGCCGATAACCGATGTTGCCGCACCACCAACCCACCACGTAATTGACCATGGGCGCCGCGAGCGGCGAGATCACGTCGCTGGTTTGCCCGGCGATCACGGAAAGATCCTTGCCCGCGTCGTCCCATTCCATGTAGGCGTGCCGCAACATGGGGATGTTCTTGTTCTCGTCGCTCGCGCTGAAGAAATCCACCTCGACCTTGCCGCCCACCCGCGAGCCCTGGGATTTCAGGAAATTCAACCCGACACGGCTTTCGCGCGCCGTCATGTTGAATTGCTCGGCGTTGCCCCGGATGGGGTCCGTGGGGGATAGAAGCGGCACCCATCGCGCGTAGTTGCCGGTGTCGATCTGCGTGTTGTCCCAGCTGGCGTCCAACTTGAGGTAGCCGTAGATTTCTACCGGGTGTTTGCTACGAACAGCCGGTTTTTCCAGCGCGGGAACGGACGGAACGAGCTTTTGTTCCACGGTCGGGGCCGGCGCGACGACCGTCACCGTCTCGGCGATCGTCGGACGGACCTCCTCGCCCGAGCCCACCTCGGCGGCCTGCGCGAAAACAGCCCCACACAACGAAATGAGAGCCACCCCTAGGAACGTTTTCTTCATCGTGGGGTTTCCTTTCACCCTTCCTGAAATGGACCGATCAAACCGAACCGGGTGTCTTGAAAAAGCGCCTCGACCCGCTCGCGTCAATCCTTCGGGGCTTTCGGGGAACACAGAGAGAAACAAAGAACCCCGGCCGCCAGGCAGGTCAAGCCGGCGATCATGAAGGGCGTGCTCCAAACCGTCAAGTCGCCCGAAACCTTGGCGGCCTCGCCGAACTTGCCCGCCAGCGTGGGGCCGATCACGCCCGCCACGCCGTAGGCCGAGAAGACCCAACCATAGTTCAACCCCACCGTCTTGTTGCCGAAATAGTCGGCGGTCAAGGACGGGAACAGGGCGAACAGGCCGCCGAAATTGAACCCGATGATCGTGGCGCCCAGGTAGAAAAGCCCGACCTGGAAGGCCATCTTGTAGAAAAGAAGCATGATGGCGCCCTGGATCACGATGTTGAGCCCGAGGCTGAGTTTACGCCCGATCTTGTCCGAAATAAGGCCCCAACCGATGCGGCCCAAGCCGTTGGCCAAGGCGTAGAACACGCCCATCGCCGTCCCGGCCGTGATCGAGGCTTGGGCGGGATCCATCCCCGTGGATTTGAGAGCGTCGATGCCGAAAAGCTTGATGACACCGATGACCATGAGCCCCGCCATGGCGCCGGCCAAAAACACGAACCACAAGCTGTAGAATTGCGGCGTCCGGAGCATTTTGGCGCTGTGGAACTGCACCGCGCCGGAGGACGGCGAGGCCGCGGCCGGAGGGGTCCAGCCCGCGGGTTTGTATCCTTCCGGTGGATTGGCCAGGAACAGGGACCCGACCACGGTCAGAATCGCGAAGACGACGCCGTAAATAAGGAACACGTTGGCCACGCCGTACTTGGCGATGAGCCCGAGCCACGAATCGGCCAGTTTGACCCAGAAGGTGGCGCCAAACCCGAAACCCGCCACCGCCAAGCCGGACACCAGCCCTTTTTTGTCCGGGAACCATTTCACGCCCACGGCGATGGGGATGACATACGCGATGCCGATGCCGACGCCCACCACCACGCCGAGAGTCAGCAAGAGGCCTGTAAAGCTTGTTCCGACGAATTTTGCCAGGATGAATCCCAGGCCCAGGATGAGCCCGCCCGTCATGGCGACATTGCGAGGGTGGTATTTCGACTGCACGCGCCCCGCGAAGATCATCACGATGGCAAAAACCGCCAGGCCCACGGAGAAAATGATCTGGGTCTGGGTTCGGGTGAGGTTGTAGGGATCCGCCGTCAGACTGGGCGTGAAAACGCTCCACGCGTAGAGCGAACCTAAGGCCAACTGGATCAATATCGCGCCGATCACGACGGACCAACGATTCCGAATGGTAGAGGACATGATGGCACCCGCTCGATTCATAGGATGAGAAGCGGATGTAAAATATCAAGTCGTCCTTGCCATGGTTATGATGAAGCCTATAGATCGATGGAGTCGAACGAGCGGCCTACGCCGAGGACCGAAACATCCCCGGATGGGTTTCCCGGCCTAAACTCCATACAGGCAAACCGCAAAAAGTCTTTTGTGGAATCATGGTTTTTCACCCCTATTCGCCCCTCATTATGATGCGTAACATATTATGGGTTGGTTTCCCTCCATATGCTCTATCAGCTGGAATGGGTCCGTGTCTCGACGCGCCGGTTCCGGAATCCCTCAAAAAAGCATACGGAGGATAGGCATGTCTCGATCAGATGGAAGGACGGCATGGGACCGTCTCCTAGGCGGGTTCGCCCGTTTTGGAATCCCAGCGCTGGCCGCTCTCTTAACAGCCCCAGGCGCGTTCGCCAGTGAGGCGGACCTGAATCTCCCCGACCTGGGTTCGGTGCTCTTCCTGGGTCTCCAGGGAACCACCTGGCTCCTTTGGGGCATGGTGGTCTGCGTTCTCGGGATGCTCTTCGGGCTCCGTATGTTCATGGACCTGAAAAACCTGCCCGTGCACAAGGCCATGCGTGAGATCTCGGAACTGATCTACGCGACCTGCAAGACTTACCTGTTCACCCAATTGCGTTTCATCATGATTCTCTGGGTGTTCATCGGCTCGGTCATCGTGGCTTACTTCGGCTGGTTGAAACCGGTCGGGTTCGGCAACGTGGTGATCATCGTGGCCTTCAGCCTCGTCGGCATCGCCGGTTCGGTCGCGGTGGCCTGGTTCGGCATCCGGATCAACACCTTCGCCAACTCGCGGTCCGCTTTCGCCTCGCTCCAGGGCAAGCCCTTCCCCACCTACGACATCCCCCTGAAGTCGGGCATCTCGATCGGGATGGTCCTGATCTCGGTGGAACTGTTGATCATGTTGGCCATCATGCTGTTCATCCCGGGCACCCTGGCGGGCTTCTGCTTCATCGGATTCGCCATCGGGGAATCCCTGGGCGC
>CAZSKE010000290.1:0-3807 GCA_964607325.1 uncultured bacterium
TCCGCCTGCCCGGCGGGGCGCTTTTGATCGACACGCCGGGATTGCGGGAGATCCAGCTTTGGAACGTCGGGGCCGGGGTGGAGGAGGCTTTCTCGGATATCGCGGACCTAGCGCAAAACTGCCACTTCCGCGATTGTCGCCATGAGTTGGAGCCGGGATGCGCCGTGAAGGCCGCTGTCGAGGCCGGAAAACTGCCCGAGGAGCGTTGGGCCAGCTACGGCAAGCTCAAGAAGGAAGTGGCCTACCTCGACCGCCGCGTGGACAAGAAGGCCGCCGCGGAATACCAGAAGCGCTGGAAATCCATCAGCAAACAGATCAAGAAAATGCCGAAACGCGGGAGAACGGGCAATGAGTGAATCCGGGGGACTTCCGGACTTTCGAAAAGCGGTCGAGTGGTTGGGCCAGCAACTGTCCGCGGCGGGATATCCCGGGGAGGCGCGATGGATCCACCGCGAGGATGTCCTCCTCGAGGGAAAGAAAGCGCTCCTGTGCGTCACGTCCGATGAAAAGGCCTGGATCGACCACAACGAGAACCTGGCCGAACTCCGGTACGAGTACGGGAGGCGGCGGGGGTTGGGTGTGCGCGTGGACCTGCATTTCATGATGGGGAAAAACCCCTGTTGCGCCCTTTGGTTGCCGCGACACAAGGAAATGGCCGAATTCGCCCAGCTTCATCCGGGCACCCTCAAATTGCGGATCCCCGTCGAGGAGCCGTTCAAGGCCGTGGCCGTCCGTGGCCAGTGGGACCTAGCGCTTTATTCCTTGTTATATGGTCCGGCCCGCAAGTTGGGGCTCGCGAACCGCCTGCCGTTGAAGCAACGGACCGATGTCGACATCCAGCGGTTGGAGGACCTGACCCTCACGTTCCGGGTCTCGGACGATCCGGCCACCGCCCGGTTAAGGGCGCTCGCGGCCGACAAGGGGTTGGAAGCCGATAAGACCGTGGTGGTGGAGTGGCGCGCGGATGAGCCGGGACGCGAATACGGCGTTTTCGTCGCCCCTGACAAAAGGGTGTTCCAGTTCGTGTTGAACCAGGATCCTGGATCGGACAAGGAACCCGTTTTTTCGGAATGGATCGAGCTCACCGACACTTACCGTGACTTGCCCTGGGGGCCGCGGATCCGCCGTGCCCTGGAACGTGCCCCTCTCGACGAGAACGAGCCGTGGGAAGGGATGTTTACGGAAGGATAGCGGTTCGCGGAAGGCGGACGACTGGAAAACGCCTTTTCAAAAGGCGTTTTTCCGGCATCGCTGAAAGCGAAGCCGCCCGGCGCCTTTGTGAAAAAGTTTCCGGGAGGGATCCGGTGAATAAGCCGAAGGCCGTCTTGTTCGATCTCGGCGACACGCTCCTGTCGAGCCCACCCTGGGATCACGCCCGGTCGGCCGCTCGCATGCTATATCTTTGCTCCTCCAACCCGGATGAGGTGGGGCCCGAGGAAGTTCAGAAGCTCGCGATGGAGTTCGACGCGGAAATCCGCCCGCGGAGCGCCGCCTCCCTGCTCGAATACCGTTTTGAAAATTTCCAGCGCGTCCTGTACGACCTCTTGCGGGTTGGGTTCGATCTGCCGAGTGAAAAGCTTGAGATCGAGTACTGGAGAGCCGCCTCGGACTATCAACCCCTCTTGGGTGTTCCCGGACTTCTCCGGACACTGAACGAAAGGGATATCCGCATGGGCGTGGTGAGCAACACCACTTTCAGCGAGGGGACCCTCCGGCATGAGTTGGCTCGAAACGGCTTGGAAAGGTATTTCGAGTTCGTCATGGCCAGTTCCGATTATGGCATCCGCAAGCCGCATCCGCGTATTTTCGGCGTGGCGCTCTCCAAACTGGGATTGGATCCCTCGGAGGTCTGGTTTGTGGGCGACACCTATGACGCGGACGTGGTGGGATCGCGAGCGGCCGGCATGACGCCCTTCTGGTACAACCGGAAGGGCGCGCCCAAGCCTGACGACGGCGCTTGCGTAGAAATCAAATCCTGGGCGGATTTTCCCTTATGAACGCCTTGAACCCTCTTTCGGAAACTCCGGTTGAATGACTCGCGAGTAAGAACAGGAAAAGGCGCCGCGGTTTTTTTTCATCATCTGGCCAAGGGGAGACCATGCGAACCCGCAAACTCGGAAACTCGGATCTGGAGATCACCCCCATCGGGATAGGAACCTGGGCCATCGGCGGCCCGGACGGCGATTGGAATTGGGGACCCCAGAACGACGAGGATTCCCTGCGAGCCATCCGCCTCGCGGTGGAAAAAGGCGTTAACTGGATCGACACGGCCCCCGCTTACGGCCGGGGCCATTCGGAAGAAGTGGTCGGGAGGGCGATCCGCGGTTTGTCCCCCCGGCCGTATGTTTTCACCAAGAATTCCCTGGTCTGGGGCGAAGACCGTGTCGTCACCAACCGCCTCAAGGCCGAATCCATCCGGCGGGAGTGCGAGGACAGTCTCAAACGCCTGGGAGTCGACGCCTTGGACCTGTGGCAGATCCATTGGCCCAACCCGGAAGAGGACATCGAAGAAGGCTGGGCGGAGATGGCGCGCTTGAGGAAGGAAGGCAAGGTCCGCTGGATCGGCGTTTCCAACTTCAACATCCCGCAGATGAGACGCCTCCAGGCGATCGCCCCCTTGACGTCGCTTCAGCCGCCCTATTCGGCCTTACGCAGGGAAAACGAAAAGGAAATCCTGCCGTTTTGCAAACAAAACGGGATCGGGGTCATCGTTTATTCGCCCATGCAAGCGGGGTTGCTCAGCGGAAAGATGACCCGGGAAAGGATCCAGAACCTGCCCGAAACCGATTGGCGCCGTCGGAGCGATTATTTCAAGGAACCCCAGCTGAGCCGAAACCTGGCCGTGCAGGATTTGATGCGAACCATCGCGGCGCGGCATGGACAGCCGGCCGGCGTGGCGGCCCTGGCGTGGGCGCTCCGCCGCGAGGAAGTGACCGGCGCCATCGTGGGGGTGCGTCATCCGGATCAAGTGGAGGAACTGGTGGCGGCCGGTGATTTCCGTCTTTCGCCGGGTGAAATCGACGAGCTGGACCGGATTCTAAAGGGGTCATAAAGGGGTCAGGCATCACAATTCAAAAATGCATTAAACCACGGAGAACACAGAGAACACGGAGATAGTTAGAAGTTAACTTCCTGGTAACAGCCGACCGAAAATTTGTAACTGGGATGCAGTGGATTCAGGGGATACGGCAGAAACAGGGGGTCTGAGGCGCGCTCCTTCGGAGCGCATTCAAAGAGCCTGTCGCCATATTCGCAAACATTCCTTCGGAACCTTTGCTCCTCTGGCTCCGGGCTCTTTTCGCGGCTTTCCGCGATCGCCGCTCCTCAGGCCTAGCATTTCTCGAAACGAGAAATGATTCCTGCCCCGAAATCAAAGAGTCATGCCTCACAGATGACTCTCCGCGCGGCAAGCCGCGCGGTATCCCCCCGTTTACGGACGTGCATTTCTGACTCTCATAGGGGCTCCGCCCCTATGTACCCCAAAAGCTTCTCAGCCGGGTTTTTGGACGTGCAATCCGTCTCCCTGCCCCTGCTACCCTGAGCCTGTCGAAGGGCTCCCCCGATGGGGCGAGGGTCCGACCTCTTTTCCACCCTCTCCCTTAAGATCAGGGCGCAGAGTATGTCCTCAACATCATTTCAGGTCCACACCCAGGACCACCAGCAAAACCCCGGAGGTCAGGGTAGGGTGAGGGTGACTCACACCTTGAAATGATGCCGTTTAATCCTTGTCCATTCTCGATTTTCCATTGTCCATTGCTCCAGCATTTCTCGTGTCGAGAAATGCTATGGGAGGGCTGGGAGTGGGTC